>SVTD01000020.1 GCA_015063955.1 Oscillospiraceae bacterium
TGCCGCGAACGAACTCCTTGAAGGTCTCGTTCTTTGCAACGAAGTCAGTCTCAGCGTTAACCTCGATCATTACAGTTACGCCGTTCTCGGACATAATATCAACTACGCCCTCGGAAGCGATTCTGCCAGCCTTCTTAGCTGCTACGGAAAGGCCCTTCTCACGAAGGATCTTTACTGCCTCATCGAAGTCACCGTTTGCCTCGTTAAGTGCCTTCTTGCACTCCATCATACCTACACCGGTCTTTGCACGAAGATCGGATACCATCTTTGCGGTAATTGCTGCCATTTTTATATCCTCCTAAACGATTTATTAAAAATTACTCAGCGTCAGCTGCCTCTGCGGGAGCCTCTTCTGTGAGCTGCTCGCCCTGTCTGCCTTCGATAACTGCATCAGCAAGTACGGATGCGATAAGGCGGATAGCGCGGATAGCGTCGTCGTTACCGGGGATAACGTAGTCAGCATCATCGGGATCGCAGTTTGTATCTACGATTGCTACTACGGGGATACCGAGCTTCTTTGCCTCGAGAACTGCATTGTGCTCCTTGCGGGGGTCAACGATGAAGATACAGTCGGGAATACCGCCCATCTCCTTGATACCGCCGAGGTTTCTCTCGAGTGTTGCCATCTCCTTCTGGAGAGAAGCTACTTCCTTCTTGGGAAGCATATCGAATGTGCCATCAGCCTGCATCTTCTCAAGGCTCTGGAGTCTTGCGATGCTTGTCTTGATGGTCTTGTAGTTGGTGAGCATACCGCCGAGCCAACGTACGTTTACGAAGTACTGGCCGCAACGCTCTGCCTCTTCGCGAATCGCGTCAGAAGCCTGCTTCTTTGTACCAACGAAAAGGATGTTACCGCCGTTTGCGGAAATCTCGCGAACGAACATATAAGCCTCTTCGAACTTCTTGATTGTCTTCTGAAGGTCGATGATGTAGATGCCGTTACGCTCTGTGAAGATGTACTCTGCCATCTTGGGGTTCCAACGTCTTGTGTGGTGACCGAAATGTACACCAGCCTCAAGAAGCTGCTTAATAGAAACTACAGACATTTTAATGTCCTCCTTCGGTTTTTTCCACCATACGGCCTTTCTCGCTGCAGCCCTTTTCGGGCACCGAAGCCGCTTTGCCGTATGTGTGTTATTTTATTTGCACTTTTCGTGCAGAGGTAATTTTACCATACTATTATATATATTGCAATAAAAAATTCACTGTTCACAAAAAGTTTACATTATCCTATTTTTACCTTTTCAAGCCTTTTGAGAACAAGGGCTCCCGCCACGCCGATAACGAGGCCTGCAACGGTACCTCCCACGGCAAGAACGGGCATATAATAGGCGATCTCCTCCACACCGGTAACAAGTATTGCTACGATTATCTGCCCTGCATTATGGGTGATTCCGCCTGCTATGCTGACACCCACCGAAGAGAATTTATCCCATTTTTTAAGGACCGCCATAACGGTGATGCTGAGGGCAGCTCCCGCAAGGCTGTAGGCAAGGCTCATAACGCTGCCGAAAAGGAGGGACGTGAGCACGCATCTGACAAAGGAGACCGCTGCCGCCTCCCCCCAGCCAAGCTTATATATAAGGAAGACGATTACGATATTGGGAAGCCCCACCTTGAGCCCGGGCACGCCGAAGGAAATGAAGCTTTCCACGTAGGAAAGTATCATCGCCGCCGCCACAGTCATTCCAAGCAGGGCAATCTTGTTGATCTTTTTCATATTCCCTTGTCCTCCTTAGTCTTTCTGATTCGAATTTGTCGAACTCCAAAGGCGCTCAGTTATGGTCATCATCACGCATTGCAATGCTCATCGTTTCGAAACTCACAGACAAACCCAAATTTGAAGTATGAGAACTGATTACAAATCACAACCATCATACTCAATTATTGTATAATACTTCTCTGATTATTTCAATACATGAAGGATATTTCTCAAAAAACAAATAAAGGGTTTTATGCAATTATAAACCCACCCTCAATTTTCGAGGGTGGGTTTGTTCTTTTTCTTATCCTGCAAGCTTTTGTTTCAAGAGCGCGGAATCCACAGCATTTATTTTGCCGTCGCCGTTTAAATCGCAGGCAAAATATTCGTCCGTAAATTCATCCAAAGTCATCTCTCCCGCGATTATTCGCTTCATAAGGTTTGAATCGATGCTGGTTATGTTTTCATCAAGGTCTATATCTCCGACTGTTGCACCGCTGACGAATACGTTAAAGGAGGTTGTAAATCCCTCTCCCGTTACGGTGATCGTCTGCAATCCTCTTTGCAAAGGATTGAAGCTTGAAAGGGTATAATCCGTTAATTCAACGCTCGTTCCGTCGTTATACTGCTTGATTATTTTAAGCCCCTCAACGTCAAGAGATTCTCTGAGGCCGTAATAGGTCTTGCTCGGAGGATTCATTACGGATATTCCCACAGCTCCGATTACCTTTACCGCAAAAGTATACTTTACTCCGCTTTCCGCTGTTACGGTAACGGTGGTTTCGCCCGGATTTACCCCGGTGATAACTCCGTTTTTAATGGTGATACAGTCTGAATCAAAGGAATAATCAAATACTCCCTTTGCATTTTCGGGGTAAACCTCATACACAGGCTCAAAGGTATCGCCGATACTAAGAGTGATCTCGCTTTTCCCATCAGCAAGCGCAAAGCCGACTATAGGCTCGTAATTGCCGATAACATTATAACTATTACTAAGATTTCCCGCTCCAAGGCTGTTCAGCATACCCGGGGAGCCTTCGTAATAAATATTTTTAAAATCTGCCCTATATGTATAGGCTTTCCAATAATCGTAACCATATTTATACTGATAAAAAGAGTAATCAGACAAATCTTTTATTCCGCTGTGTATATGCAGATTTGTGGCAGTTACACTCATAAACGCCCGATCACCAATAGCCACAACAGGTAACCCTTCGATCGTTTCGGGAATTATTATATTGTCACTGCTATTCAAAACACTTCTGATAGTTACTTCTGAGGTATCAGATACAGAATAGACAAACCCGTCCTCGGTGATTCCGGAAAGGCCAAGTTCCCGATAGTATTCAATTAATACCCAGTTGGGAGTATCCAACGAAGTGGCATACGGATCCTCTTCGATATTCACCTCTGCCCATTGCTCAGAAGATCCTAAGTATAGTATTCTATATACTCCCCCGAAAGCGCCAAATCCCAAGTTCTCAATACTTGAAGGAAGAACAACGTTAAAACACGTTTCAGAAGAACCGAAAGCATTTGCCCCGATCGATTTCACTCCTTCTGAAATTATCACATTCTTTAACGAGTTGCAACCTGCAAAAGTATTACCTTTGATACTTTCTATCGAGCCGGGGATCGTTACGTTTTCAATAGTCTTGCAACCGTAAAACGCATATGGCTTTATTTCAGTAATGCTGTCCGGTATAACAATAGTTTCAGCTAATTCGCCGTTTATATATACCGCATCACTTGCGTACATTGGGGAATCATAACCCAAATCAACTGAAAGCCAAGCTTCCAAATCGCTTATGTACAGCTTGGAAATTTTGCTGCCATCAAATGCCCCGCCGGAGATGCTTTTTACTGAAGCGGGTATCGTTATGCTTTGAAGATTTATGCAATCAGTAAAAGACTCACCTTTAATATCCTTTAAATTTTCAGGAATGTTAATGTTTCTTAATGCCCGACAATACTTAAAAGAACCCACGCTAATAACTTCGATGGAATTGGATAACGTTACTTGTTCAAGCTTGTTGCACATGTAAAAAGCATATTTACCGATACTATTAACTGAGTCGGGGATGCTTACGCTTTCGAGGATAGTGCACTCAAAAAATGCTTTTTCACCGATAGCCGTAACGGGAAAGCCTTCGATTTCGGAAGGTATATCAACGTCAGTTTCATTGCCAATATATTTGGTTATTGTAACTTCTCCGTCGTTTATTTCATATTCGTAAAGGCTCTTAACATCATCGCTATCCGCTGCAAATGAAATCAAAGGAATACAAGCAATTATCATAACAAACGAAAGTATTACCGACAATAGCTTTTTCATAATGATACCTCCTTTGGTATACTTATACTTATCTAATATAATTATACACCATGATTTGGTAAAAGTAAACAGCATTCAGCCGTATTATATAAAAATTATCGTCAATGGTACATATGATTATGAAGTTCCTTACAATGTTGGAAACGTAACGGATACGTACGAGTTTATAAATACATTTCCTTGCACTTCTGCTTGCCGTCACGTGATTAACAATAAAAACACCAAGAAAGTAAGACTCGAGATTGATTACTACCGTTCTATGATCATTACAAATTTTGAAATGTCTCCTTCTTATTCATATTTGTACGCTGTTCTTGTGGAAAAGAATAAGTAATATTAAAGCTCGCCGTTATCCCTTCGGTGACACGGTATAGCGACTATGGGCAAATTTTAGTATACGATAAAAAATCGCAGATTCAGCTATTCCAAAACAAATCCTTACAGGATATAAAAAAACAGGCTTATTACATTGATTTGTAACAAGCCTGTTTTTTCTGCATTTTCATCCCACGAAATCCACTCCATTGCCGCCGATTACGGTTACCGTAACCTTATTGGGAAGGCAGACGAGGCTTTCGCCGGATTCGTCTATCCTTCTTTGGCGCTCGCATAGGCCGTCGGGACAGGTGGCATCCACAATATCAGCGTAGCCGTCCTTTATTACAAGGACGTTTCTGCCCCTCTCGGTCTCGATGACCACTTCCCTGTCCTCGTCGAGAGAATAGCGGGCGTATTCCTCGCCGTTTACCGTTACGACCACAGTTTCGCCGGGCTTTTTCAAAAGAGTCACCGCAAGCCACAAGGCAAGAGATACGAAAAGGCACACCGCTATGAGGATAATGTCGTGCCTGAGCTTTCTTTTATCCATAACGGTGTGCCTCACATTCATCTGATAATATAATTGGGTTCGGGGAAGCGGTGCTTGCCTGAGTAGTCTGCTGTTCTGATACAGCCTACGGGGCAGACCTCCGCGCATTTGCCGCACTTGACGCACTTATCGTACTTGATGCTGGCAAGATTGTTTTCTACCTTAATAGCTCCTTCGGGGCACACCTTTGCACACTTGCCGCAGGCAATGCAGGCGTTGGTGCACTGCTTTCTCGCAACGGCGCCCTTCTGCTTATTATGGCAGGCGATCACCTGACGGTGTACGTCGGGCATCATATGGATAAGGTGATTGGGGCAGATCTTAACGCATACACCGCAGCCCACGCACTTTCTTGCGTCTACTCTTGCGATGCCGTTATCCATACAGATAGCATCGTGGGGGCAGACCTCTGCGCAGTCGCCCCGTCCGAGACAGCCGTAGGTGCACTGACCGTCTCCACCGTGGAGCATTTTTGCCGCGGCGCAGGTCTGGACGCCTGCGTAATCGGTTTTCTTTTCGGTGGTCTTGCAATCGCCGCAGCAGCGCACTGTTGCGACCATTTCTATCGTATCCTCAAACTCTGTTCCCAGCACCTCGGAGACCATTTTTGATACCTTATCTCCTCCGGGGGTACAAAGGTTTGTTTTTACGTTCTTTTCATTTGCCAGAGCCTTTGCGTACGCATCGCATCCGGAATATCCGCAGGCACCGCAGTTAACTCCGGGAAGGCACTCGCGCACCTTTATCTCGGTTTCGTTTTCGCGGACGCTCATAAATATCGCCGCCACCACGAGAACGCCCGCACAGAGGAGTCCTATTGCCGTTACTGCTATAACGGCGGTGATTATTGCTTCAAGCATCAATGGGCCTCCTTACGCAAACAGTGTTTCCACTATACCTGCAAAGCCTGAGAAGGACAGAGCAACGATAGCCGCAGAAACGAGGGTGATAGGCACGCCACGGAAGCACTTGGGGGGATTTGCATTCTCCACCTTTGAGCGAACGCCGGCAAAGAGAAGCATTGCAAAAAGGAATCCGAGACCGCAACCGAGTGAGGATGCGATAGCTTCAATAAAGCTATATCCGTCGGAGATATTGTTTGCACAAACGCCGAGCACCGCACAGTTCGTTGTGATAAGGGGGAGGTATATACCGAGAGACTTATGGAGTGATGGGATATACTTCTTGAGAATTATTTCAACAAGCTGAACGAGAGACGCTATTACAACAATGAAAACGATGGTCTGAAGATACTCAAGCTCAAAGCGGCTGAGAAGGAAATAATAGATGGGATGAGTTACCGCCGTGGCAAGAAGCATTACAAACGTAACGGCAACGCCCATACCTGCCGCCTGACCCACCTTTTTGGATACTCCAAGGAAGGGGCAGATACCGAGGAACTTCGTGAGCACGTAGTTATTAACAAGAACTGACGTGAGGATTATATATACAAGATTCTTTAACACTGTCCTTCACTCTCCTTTCCTTCGTCGGACTCGCATTTTGAGCCTGCATCATCCTTCAGCGAGCAGAATGCCGCAGAGGGACAGCCCTTACAGGAAAACTCTTTTTTAGGCTCTCTCTTAAAGAGCTTATTTACAAGGGCAATAAGGCAGCCGAACACGAAGAAGCCGCCGGGGGAATTCTGAAGTATCGGCACCTTGAATTCGGAAATGACGGGGATCGTGATACCCATCCAGCTTCCCGCGCCGAAGATCTCACGGATGCTTGCCATACAGAAGAGGGCAAGAGTAAAGCCGAGGCCCATGCCGACAGCGTCGATAACGGAATCAAACACCGTATTCTTGGATGCGTACATCTCAGCTCTGCCGAGAATGATGCAGTTTACAACGATCAGGGAAAGGAACACGCCCAGCGCCTCGTAAAGGGAGGGAACGAATGCGTGCATAACCATTTCAACAACCGTTACAAAGCCTGCAATGATAACGATATAGCAGGGGATCCTCACCTTATCGGGAATCACCTTACGGAGAAGAGATATTGCAAAGTTTGAGCCTATGAGAACTGCCATCGCGGCAATACCCATACCGAGAGCGTTCTTGACGCTCGTGGTAACTGCAAGGGTGGGACAGGTTCCGAGAAGGAGCACGAGAACGGGGTTTTCCCGGATAAGTCCCTTAAAAAGATTCTTCCATACCTTCATCATTTTCCTGCCACCTCCTCTACTGCCTTAAATGCTTCTGCTACTGCCTCCTTGAAGGCCTTTGAGCTGTATGTGACTCCTGCGGCAACGTCCACGCCCTCAAGGGCGGAGTCCTTACCGATAAAGCCATCGGGATATGCGCCGAAATCCTTTGATTCGGAATAATTGTCAATTTCAACGGCAGTGATCTTTCCGTCAGAGGAAATGCCCACAACACCGGTCATAGGATCGAGAGAATACTGAGACGACGTCTCAAAAGCTACGGCATATCCGAAGCCTTCCATCCTGTACACGGCACTTACCGCCTCGTATTCGCCCGAAGTCTCAAGCTTTTCAAAATTGCCTGATGAGGAGGGGAATACCTTTCTGAGTATTTCCTCCGAGGGCTCGTAGGGACCTGCCACTACAATATCGCCGCCGATATTGGGATCAAACCCTGAAAGGGCTGCGAATGCATCAAGTACCGCATCCTTGAACGCCTTTGAGCTGTAGGTGACGCCTGCCACCATATCAACGCCCTCAAGGGCTGAATCCTTACCGATAAAGCTTTCGGGGAAAGCACCGAAATCCTTTGTTTCGGAATAATTGGTCACCTCAACTCCCGTGATCTTTCCCTCAGCGGAGAAGCCTACGGTAAAGGTCATAGGATTCTGAGAATAGCTTGACGTGGTCTCAAGAGTTACAGCATAGCCCTTGCCGTCGATCTCTTTATAAAGGCCCGTGACGGTTTCGGGGATATCATCGGAAAGCTCCTGCTTTTCAAATTCCCCGCTGCCGGGAAGGACTACTCTTAATGATTCCTGCTCTGCAAGGAGAGCGTTTTTTTCAATAATGGGTTCCGTTATATGGTTTACCGCCGCAAGGAGGGCAGCAACGACAAGGCAGATAACGGGGAGAACGATTATGCTTTTGATATTGCTTTTCATCTTTCTCCTCCTCTTATGCTTTCTTCTTCTTAGGCTTATTTGCGCCGAA
This sequence comes from Oscillospiraceae bacterium, assembly GCA_015063955.1. Classification (GTDB taxonomy): domain Bacteria; phylum Bacillota; class Clostridia; order Oscillospirales; family CAG-272; genus Avispirillum. The sequence goes on from SVTD01000020.1 coordinate 8,045, forward strand.
GATGCGGTGCTTTGTAAGCTTTGAGATATAGGGGGTGAGAATATTCATAAAGAGGATCGCAAAGGATACGCCCTCGGGGTTTGAGCCCCAGAGACGGACGGCAACCGTAATGATACCGCAGCCAAAGCCGAATATCACCTTGCCCCACGCGGTGGGGGGAGTGGTTGCGTAGTCTGTTGCCATAAAGATGGCACCGAGAAGAAGTCCGCCTGCCAGCACCTGATATACGGCAGACTTGAAATCAAAGCCTGTTGCAAGATAAGTAAATACAAAGGCAGTTACCACGAATACAACGGGGGTATGCCAAGTGATGACCTTACGGCAAAGAAGATATACGAAGCCGAAAACCAGCGCAATGGCGCAGGTCTCGCCCATGGAGCCTGCTCGGTCACCGATTATCATTCTGAAGAAGGTGGGAAGGTTATCCGTATCTCCCTCGGCAATAAGGGAGAGGGGAGTTGCCGTTGTAACAAGATCCGTATGATGGGGCTCGGTCCAGTTGGTCATAGTACCGGAGAAGGCAACCAGCATCATTATTCTTGCAGTTCCCGCAGGGTTTGCAAAATTGAAGCCGATGCCGCCGAAAAGCTCCTTAACGACTACGATAGCCACGAGAGATCCGATTATCGCCTGCCATTCGGGAATTGTAACGGGCAGGTTAAATGCGAGAAGCATACCCGTTACGACTGCGGAAAGGTCGCCTATAGCTATATCTCTTTTTGCGATAAGCTGAAATGCCAGCTCACCGAGAACACAGCTGAGTACGCAGACTGCCGTAATATAAAACGCGCGGAAGCCGAAATGATATACCGATGCTATAAGCGCAGGTATAAGAGCGATTATAACGTCCAGCATTATTCCCGCAGTTGTGTTACCGCTCCTGATATGAGGAGAGATGCTTACGTTTAATTTATTCATTTTTTCTCCTCCTTATCCTTTTTTTCACGTATCCAGCAGGCAAGCGCTGCCTTTGCAAGCTTATTCTGCTGAACGAGGGGACGGTTTGCAGGACATACGAAGCTGCAGCAGCCGCATTCCATACAAAGATTTGCCTTGAGAGAGGCAAGCTCCTCCATATCCTTATTTTCGTATGCAGTTACGATGGAAACGGGAGCAAGTCCGAAGGGGCAGGTATTGGTGCATCTGCCGCAACGGATACAGTTTGATATTCTTTTGGGAGCCGACTCCTTTTTATTCAGCGCAAGGAGCGCGTTTGTCTGCTTCAGGACGGGAGCCTCGATATCAGCAACGGAAACACCCATCATGGGGCCGCCGTATATGACCTTTCCCGGATCCTCTGTGAGTCCGCCGCAGGCCTCGAAAACGTCCCTTGCAGGCGTTCCTATGGGAACGATAAGATTCTTCGGTTCCTTGACGCAGGAGCCGTCGACCGTGACGCACTTCTCCGTCAGAGGCATACCGGTTCTTATATATCTTGCGATCTCCGCAAGGGTAGTGCAGTTGATAACTATAACGCCAACGTCAATGGGAAGCTTGCCCTCTCCAACCACCTTGCCTGTAGTATGGTAGATAAGCACCTTTTCGCCGCCCTGAGGGTAGACCGAGGGGAGAGGAGCGATCTTCACGCCCTCGATGGCTCCCGCAGTTTTTGTCATAAGCTTTATACAGAGGGGCTTATTCTTTTCTATACCGAAGATAAAGCTCTTTACACCGAGATATTTTTTGATAAGCTCGATGCCCTCGCAAATATCATCGTCTCGGTCAAGCATCGTTCTCGTATCGCTGGTGATGTAGGGCTCGCACTCGGCGCCGTTGATAATAACGTGCTCGATCTTTGAAGGATCCTTGACTCCAAGCTTTACCGCCGTGGGAAAGCCTGCGCCGCCAAGACCGACGACTCCGCTGTTAACTACAGCCGCAAGGAAGCTTTCGCGGTCGGTCACTGCAGGGGGGGCAATTGCAGGATCGGGAGTCTGAGCGCCGTCAGACTCAATTAAGATTGTGGGAGAGAAAGCACCGTTTGGCTGAACGGCATCCTCGATCCTTTTAACCTTACCGGAAACGGAGGAATAGATAGGAGCGCCTACCTTGCCGCCTGCGGTTGCTATAAGAGTTCCCACAAAAACCTCGTCGCCAACCTTAACTGAGGGAACGGCGGGAGCACCGAGATTCTGATGCATGGGGAAATAGAGAGTTTTGGGCACGTCCATTTTAACGGGGGACATACCCTTTGTTTTCTTGAGATGCGGAAGTGTTATTCCGTTAAGTCTAAATCGCATATGGGACAGTTCCTTTCTGCACGAATGCAAAGATTTTTTCACAAAAAACGGCGGATAGAATAAGTTTCCCCGCCTTCTTGTAAAAATACTGCCGATTTAAAAATAAACCATTACAACTATTATATATAACTTCGTTCCAAATGTCAATTGAAATATATGGGTTTATATATTCAATTGAAATGAAGAATAAAAAATTACCTTTGGAACCAATATACAAAAAGGCAGGGCTTGCCCTTTTGGGCAAGCCCTGTCCTTAAAGCTTTTTTTGTCAAAGCCTTTTATTCCTCATAGCAGATCATATCAAGAGAATCCCAGAAGCTTTTCGGCATGGAGCTTATGATCTCCCTTTCCGAAAGCACCGGTACTGTAATATTGTTAAACAACGTCAGGTTATAATTCGCGTCGTATACCGAGCACAGATACATAAATATCGAAAGATCCTTTATGAACATATCCGAACTGCTGATGGATTTGCCGAGATCATACAGCTCGAATGATCTGTGACCCGCCTTGAGAATATTCGAAAGCTTTATCAGATCAATACGGAAGCTGCAACCGTTCGAGAATCTGACGTTATTCTGTCCGTTATACGAATCGTTCCAGCTTAAATAATTCGAATACGATACGCTCTTATATTCCTTTGGCATATTATCCAACAGGTATTGAGGACAGCCTGCGAAAAAGAACTTATCCTGCAGACCGTTGCGCTCTATCAAGGAGAACATACTGATAACTCCCGCCTCGGAATGAATTTCCTTAACGTCAAGAACGACCGAAACGTTATTTGCCCCGCAATAGCTGAGAAGCTCCTCAAGAGACGAAAGATCAGGCTTCGCGCCCTTCAGCTGAGCATAAGCCGAGCCCTTTATCGACAATCTTGTATTTGCCATGACCTCATCGTGATAGCAAACAAGAACGTGATCGGCGGTTTCTCTCACGTCGATCTCAACAATTTTAAAGCCCTCGGTCTCAACTGCATTTTTCAATGCCGCCATCGTTGCCTTTTCTTCATGAACGTCGGTTCCGCAAGCATGGCCTACAGTATCCTTTTTTGAAAGCTCTTTTAATTCATCACTGTCGTAATCCTTCAATTTCGATTTGCCGTAGCTTTCAGCCATGGGAAGAAGGGTATCTAAAAGATCGGCATTCTCACCGCTGTAGAAAACGGAAAAATCGGTCAGATCAACGCCGGCTATATCCAAATCCTCTTCATCGACCCTTGCAATGCTGACGGTGATATATTTTTTGTCAGGCTCCGGAGTATAGCTCGTTGCATTCTTCGGCATGACCCATCCGCTACCCGTATTATCGTATATCAGATTTTCGGAAAAGCAGATAACGGAATATTTAAATTCATCGCTGTTATTCGTTATATAGAGAGTGGCGCCCGGATCTATGGGTATATAAAAGAATTTCAAAAGACCTGCGCGCTTTTGATTTTCTCTCTCCTCAACGTCCTTATTGGTCAGCACCACCGTCGAAACGTTAGACATAGTTAAAGGAATCTCCTCTTCAACCTCTGCCTCAGCCCTCTCGAATGCTTTTTTTGCCGCACCGAGCGTTATTGTGGAAATATTTTTAATATTTGCCCTGCCGTGCAGATCAAATATCACTGCCGCTGCCATTATGGCTGAAAGCACAAAAAGGAAAACCAAAGCCAAAAGCAAGCCGCGAAATGCGCTTTTTTTCATATCATGACCTCAAAAAGATTTATTACTTAAATAATACCACATCTTCATTACTTTTACAACACGTTACCTGAAATACGTATACTGTCCGAAAAACAAAAAAGCCGAAAGGATAATGCCCCGATTTCCCTTTATTTAAAAATCCGCATTAATCATTTTTCATTCTTCATTCTTCATTGACATCCCCATTTAATGGTGTTATAATATTATTTGTGAAAATAGGGGTAGTATGGTTTTACGCCTATTTGATAGCGGAATTAATTAATTTATATATAACGAAAGGAATGATCAGTATGGCAAATCCCGTCATTATGCCCCGTCAGGGTCAGAGCGTTGAATCCTGTATCATCACTACGTGGCATAAGAAGAAAGGCGACACCGTAGCAGAGGGCGATATCCTCTTCTCCTACGAAACAGACAAGTCTGCCTTTGATGAAAAATCTCTTTTCTCCGGTACTATGCTTGCTGTCCTCTGTGAGGAAGGAGACGTGGTTCCCTGCCTTGATACAGTTTGTATCATCGGTAATGAGGGCGAGGATATTTCCGCTCTCGTAGGAAGCGCTCCCGCAGCAGAGGAAGCAAAGGAAGAGGCTAAGGAGGAGAAGGCTGAGGTAGCTGCTCCCGTTTCCACAGCAATTGAGGCTGCTCCCGGAGACAGAATCAAGATCTCCCCCAGAGCAAGGGCTCTCGCTCTCAAGTCAGGCGTCGATATGACAGCCGTCACACCCACAGGCCCTCACGGCAGAATCATTGAGCGCGATATCAACGCGGCTCTCGATGCCGGCAAGACTGCAACCATCGCTGCAGTTGAGGACTTCCTCGCGGGCAAGGCTCCCGTTACTATCCCCGCTACAGAGGCAGATGCTCCCGCAGTAGCTCCCGCTCCCGCAGTAGTTGAAGCAGAGTACGAAGAGGTACCCATGTCCGGCGTACGCCGTGCAATTGCAAGAAGCATGCACGCTTCCCTCTCCGAGATGGCTCAGCTCACTCTCAACGCTTCCTTTGACGCTACCGCTCTTATGGAGTGGAGAAAGACTCTCAAGGCAGGCGGCGAGGCTATGGGTCTCGGCAAAATTTCCATCAACGATATGGTAATGTACGCAGTTTCCCGCGTTCTTCTCGACCATCCCACTCTCAACGCTACCCTCGTTGATAACACAATGCGCCTCTACAAGCACGCAAACGTTGGCATGGCAGTAGATACCGACCGCGGTCTTCTCGTTCCCACTATCTTCAAGGCAGATACTCTCTCCCTTGCAGAATTCTCAAAGGCTGCAAAGGCAGCAGCGGCAAAGGCAAGAGAGGGTGCTCTCACTCCCGACGAAATGTCCGGCGGCTCCTTCACAGTTACAAATCTCGGTTCCCTCGGTATCGAGAGCTTCACACCCGTTATCAATCCTCCTCAGACTGCAATACTCGGCGTTTGCGCCGTAACCAACAGACTGAAGGCTGACGGCACTGTATACCCCGCAATGGGTCTCTCCCTTACCTTCGACCACAGAGCAGTTGACGGCGCTCCCGCTGCAAAGTTCTTAAAAGACCTCTGCACAGCACTCGAAAACTTCTCTCTCCTTCTTGCAAAGTAATCGGAGGTCAGAATGGTATACGATCTTATAGTAATCGGCGGCGGCCCCGGCGGCTACAATGCGGCAGAGCGTGCAGCTCACGCAGGTATGTCCGTTGTTCTCTTTGAAGAAAGAGCTCTCGGCGGCGTTTGCCTCAACGAGGGATGCATCCCCACAAAAACACTTCTTAATTCTGCAAAGATCTACGAATCCGCACTTCACGGCGACGCCTTCGGCGTAACCGTTCAGGGCGCTTCCATCGACCACGCAAAGGTAGTCGACAGAAAGGACAAGGTAGTTAAAACTCTTGTTTCCGGCGTTGGCGCAAAGATGCGCGGCGCTAAGGTTAAAGTTGTTACTGCAACCGCTAAGATCACAGGTAAGGGTCCCGAGGGCTTTACCGTTGAAGGCGGCGATGAAAAGCTCACAGCGAAGAAGCTTCTTATCTGCACAGGTAGCGAAGCGGCAGTTCCTCCCATTCCCGGTCTTCGCGAGGCAGTAGCTGAGGGCCTTGCTACAACAAACCGCGAGATCCTCGATCTCAGAACAGTTCCGAAAAAGCTCTGCGTTATCGGCGGCGGCGTTATCGGTCTCGAAATGGCTTCCTATTTCGCAACCATCGGCACAGAGGTAACAGTTGTTGAAATGCTCGACAAGATCGCAGGTCCCACAGACCGCGATATTTCCGCAATTCTTCAGAAAAACCTTGAAAAGAAGGGCATCAAGTTCATTCTTGGAGCCGGCGTTTGCAAGGTGTCGGGAAAGAGCGGTGCAGGAGTTGTTGAGTGCAAGAAGGGCGACGAAATAATCAAGCTCGACTGCGACACAATTCTCGTTTCCACCGGCAGACGCGCACGTACCGCAAATCTCGGCCTTGAGGCTATGGGCGTTATGCTTGAGAGAGGCGCTATCGTTACAAGCGAGTGCGGACGCACCAGCGTTCCCGGAATCTGGGCGGCAGGCGACGTTAACGGCAAGAGCATGCTCGCTCACACAGCTTACCGCGAGGGTGAGGCGGCTGTTAACGATATGCTGGGTATCAAGGACTCAGTTGACTATCGCGCAATCCCCGCAGTTATCTACACAAAGCCCGAGATCGGAACCGTAGGAGAGACTCTCGAGTCTGCAAAGAAGCTCGGCATTAATGCTAAAGAAGAGACCGTTTCTCTTCGCTACAGCGGCAGATATATCGCTGAGGTCGAGGGCGGCGACGGCATCGTAAAGATCGTTACCGACGCAGACCACGGTACTATCATCGGTGTTCATATGATCGGCTCCTACGCATCCGAGATCATCTACGGTGCGGCTATTATGGTAGCTGAGCAGCGTCGCGCAAAGGACGTTCAGAAAATTGTATTCCCCCATCCCACGGTATGCGAGGTCATCCGTGAAGGAATGTTTATGATTAAGTAAGGAGTGTATTAAAAATGCCTAAGAGTCAGTATATAAGCCCCGAAAAAGCTTTTGAAAAGGGCTTCCTCAACATCGACGCAATTCCCCTCTGTCAGTACAGCGCATCTCTCGAGGACGAGAAGAAGATCTACACAAAGGAAGACTTCCTCCGTATCTACCGCGATATGAGAATCATCCGCGAGTTCGAGACCATGCTCAACGAGATCAAGACAAAGTCCGTTTACAACGGCGTTGAGTACAACAACCCCGGCCCCGCTCACCTTTCCATCGGCCAGGAGGCATCTGCAGTCGGTCAGGCTTACTGCCTTGATATCAACGACTTTACATTCGGCTCCCACCGTTCTCACGGTGAGATCCTTGCAAAGGGTCTTTCCTCTATCCACAAGCTTACAGAGGAAGAGCTCTACGACATCATGAAGGAGTTCCTCGGCGGAAACATCCTCTCCGTTGTAGAGCCCAGACAGGACGCAGAAAAGAAGGGCAACATCAAGGACCTCGCTATCGACTTCCTTCTCTACGGTGCTCTTGCTGAGATTTTCGCACGTACCACAGGCTTCAACCGCGGTCTCGGCGGATCCATGCACGCATTCTTCATCCCCTTCGGTATTTTCCCCAACAACGCTATCGTTGGCGGCGCGGCTCCCGTTGCTCTCGGTGCAGCACTTTATAAGAGAGCAAACCAAAAGAAGGGTATCGTAATCGCAAACTCCGGTGACGGCGCTCTCGGACGCGGCCCCGTTCTTGAGGCTATCAACATGTCCACAATGGACCAGATCACAAAGCTCTGGGGAATGGACGGCAAGTATTCCGATGCAGGAATGCCTATCCTCTTTAACGTATTCAACAACTTCTACGGCATGGGCGGCCAGACCAAGGGCGAGACCATGGGCTGGGATATCGCAGCTCGTCTCGGTGCCGGCTTCAACCCCGAAAACCTCCACGCAGAGAAGGTCAACGGCTACGATCCTCTCGCAGTTATCGACGCTACAACCAGAAAGAAGCAGCTCCTCGTTGAGGGCCGCGGCCCCGCACTTCTCGAGGTTGCAACATACCGTGTATCCGGTCACTCCCCCTCCGACTCCTCCACATACAGAAGTGTTGAAGAGATCGAAGAGTGGCAGGCAAACTGCCCCATCGCTGCATACCGCAGAAAGATGGTAGAGGGCGGCATCGCGACCGACGATGAGTTTGCAGCAATCGAAGAGGACATCATCAGAAGAACAACAAAGATCTGCAAGATGGCAACAGATCTTGAGATCTCTCCCAGAATGGATCTTGATAAGACTCCCGATATGATCTCCTCCATCATGTTCTCCAATACTCATACTCCTTCTATGGATCCCGAGCGCGAGCCTGACGTTCTTGCTCCCAAGGAGGATAACCCCAGAGTTAAGCAGCTCGCTACAAAGGCAAGATACGCATTCGACGAAAACGGCAAGGCTATCCCCAAGATCAAGCAGTTCGGCGTTCGTGACGGTATCTTCGAGGCTATTTACGATAAGTTCTACGAGGATCCCACCCTCATCGCATACGGCGAGGACAACCGTGACTGGGGCGGCGCATTCGCAGTTTACCGCGGTCTTACTGAGGCTCTTCCCTACCACCGCTTCTTCAACTCTCCCATTTCCGAGGCTGCAATAGTTGGCTCCTCCGTTGGTTATGCAATGGCAGGCGGCCGCGCTATCGTTGAGCTTATGTACGCTGACTTCATCGGCTGTGCAGGCGACGAGATCTTCAACCAGCTTTCCAAGTGGCAGTCTATGTCTGCAGGTATCCTCAAGATGCCCGTAGTAGTTCGTGTATCCGTTGGTTCCAAGTACGGTGCTCAGCACTCTCAGGACTGGACAGCGCTCTGCGCTCATATCCCCGGACTTAAGGTTTGCTTCCCCTCCACTCCTTACGATGCTAAGGGTCTTATGGCGGCAGCTCTTAACGGTACTGACCCCGTTATCTTCTTCGAGAGCCAGAGAATCTACGATAAGGGCGAGGAGTTCCACAAGGATGGCGTTCCCACAGAGAGCTACGAGGTTCCCTTCGGCGAGCCCGACGTTAAGCGCGAGGGTAAGGACGTTACTATCCTCACTATCGGCGCAGTTCTCTACCGTGCACTTGATGCAGCTAAGATCCTCGAGGAAAAGTACGGCATCTCCGCTGAGGTTATCGACTCTCGCTCTATCGTTCCCTTCAACTATGAGAAGGTTATCGAGAGCGTTAAGAAGACAGGTAAGATCGTGATCGTAGGCGACGCTTGCGACCGCGGAAGCATCATGAGAGATATGGCATCCAATATTACAGAAATGGCATTCGATTACCTGGATGCTCCTCCTGCAGTATTCGGCTCCCGTAACTGGATCACACCTGCATTCGAGTTCGAGAAGTACTTCTTCCCCCAGGCAAGCGGTATTATCGACGTTATCAACCAGAAGCTCATGCCCATCCCCGGCTACGTTAACACCATCAACGAGTCCGAGCTTGAGCATATGAACCGCTCCAAGGCAGGTCTTTAATAGATAAAAAGCACCCTTCGGGGTGCTTTTTTATAGGTAAGAAGTAATAAGTAATAGTGAAGAAGTGTTGTTGAAATCCGCCTCGGCGGATTTCTTCATTTTTATTCTTTTTTTCTTCAAATTCGGGTTTATCGAATTGTTTGAAATTCGGCAAACTCCCCCTCCGCTCAGGATGACGACGAAGGTGGCGTTCGCTGCAACTCTAACTCACCGACAACCCCTTATTTATACCCATCCCCTTTTTTGAAGTTTTTTGCGGAGCGCCGTACGATTATTGTTCTCTTTGGCTTCGCCTTTCGGCGAAGCGGGTGCGAAATAGCTGACGCTACAATTATTGCTTTCTTTATTTTCGCACTAAAAAGCGACCGTATCCCTCCCCGACAAACCCGAATTTTAAGCTTGTGTTTATCGGTCCTCTAAATACAAGAAAACGGCAACGCTTTCGCGCTACCGTTTTTTGCTGAAACAAAGAACCAAGACACAGAGCCGTCCCTGTCCTCATAAAAATCAGCAATTACTTTTTAATCAACTATACTTTAGTTTTATACAATAACTGCAATAATCCTGAATGATCTTGTGATTAACAGCAGCTTTTTCAACGTTCTCAGCACTTATAAAGCCGTTATCATAAGCTTCATTGATCGTATAAAGAGTATCGTTGTATAAAACAAATATATTGAATCCGCTGCTATAGTAAAAAGTGGAATTTGCTACCTTAATTGTTGTCTCTACGCAAAGTTCATTTGGCTCAAATACCACAACACAACCGTCAAATTCGCCATAACAGCAAGCCGTTGAAATGGGAACACTTTCCGGCTGTAAGCTATCATAATCAAGCCAATTCCATTTGATACCCATAGCCTTAGATAACTTATCTTTAGTGGCTTCATCAAGAACAGTCAATGCTTTTTTTGCTTCATTGTATTTATAGACTAGCTCATCCTCTGCAGGAGGTTCGGGTAACGGTTTGTTTGTCTCCTCCTTCGTAGTTGTAGTAGGCGGCGTTGTTGTAACGGTCTTATCTGTTGTATCTTTGGGCCTGCTGTTCTGCTTTCCCGTAGTATCGGCAGGCACGGACGGGGGTTTTGTTTCGATAGGCTTAGCAGTTGTTCCCTCGGGCACTCTCGTTGTTTCCTCGGGTACACCGGTAGTCTCCTCGGGTACTCCCGTTGTATCCTCGGGGATTTTCGTGGTTTCATTCTCAGTCGTATTATCAACTGTTCTTAAGGATCTTAAGTAGTCTTCTACTATTCTGTGACGTTTTGCCGCTGTTTCAACGTCGTCACTGCTGATCAGTCCTTTATCATATGCTTCTTCGAGGCTATACAAGCAGTTATCATGATAAGCATAAAGTACAAAAGAAGACGAATGAGTAAACTCGGAGTCCGCTATCTTTTTTGTCTTTATAACGTCCAGCTCTGTGGACTCAAACAGAACAATACAGTTTTCAAACACACCGTAGCATCGCATTCCGTCACCCGTACGGGAATTCTTTGAATCTATATCATACCAAGAAATACGATCGTAACTGTATGTATTCAAGATTTCCTTTTTCTTGGTTTCATCAAGGGTGGTCAGAGCAGCTTTGGCTATATTGTATTTTTCCTCAATTGTATCTGCTGTTGTTTCATCATCGGTGGTATCTACGTCTACCACTGCGTTATCATCCCCGTCGGGGGTCTTTTCCTTATCCTCCTTCGGATTTGTAAGGAAGCATACTGCCACCACTATACAAGCGACAATGGCTACAACGATTATCCAAAATGCAGGCTTCTTGTAATTCAGCACGTTTCTCACCCTTTCTTTCACTCCTGATTCTCCGAAGGCGAGGGGGCAGGCTGATATCATTCGCTTCGGCACGGAGCAATTCACAAGTGCCTCGGCGTACGGCTTCTTCGCCTCCTCACCAAGCTTTTTTATTACCTTTTCGTCACAGGCCGCCTCTATATCGCGGCAAAGCAGGATATACGCAAGCCACATAAGGGGATTGAACCAATATACAGTTAAAAGTGCAAAGCCCAGGGGCTTCCAGAGATGGTCCATTCTCGAAAGATGTGCCCTCTCGTGGGATATTACGTATTCACGGTCAGTGCCCGTAAGGTCGGAGGGCAGAATGATACGGGGAGCAAACAGACCGATGATAAAGGGCGTATCCACCCTGTCGCATATCCACACTCCGTCACCGTCTCGCACTGCCTCGCTTACCCTTTTTCTTATTCTGATATAGCTCACCAGCGCATAGACCGCCATTGCCGCAGCTCCGACTGCCCATACTACGGATGCAACCCCCGTGATCATCTCCACAGGATTTGCCTCTGCCTTTTCTTTAGGGGCAAGACCTTCGGAAATGATGGGATTTACCGTTGTGTTTATTATGGGAATGCCCGAGTCTATCTCCGGGCTTTCCGAATAGATTATCTTCTCAGGCACCGTCTCGGCGCTGGGGATAAGGCTCAGCACGCTCTCAAGGCTGAAAGGACAAAGAAGCCTTACCGCAACCATTGCCCAAAGGATGCAAGCTATCCATTTGGGGGATCTTTTCAGCAAAAGCCTGAGTATCACTACGCTAAGAACCAGCCAGCTTGCAGATATACTCATATTCAAAAGCTTTATGAATATCTCGCTCATTTTTTCTCCACCTCATACTCCTCCATCATCCGACGGATCGCCTCGATCTCCTCGGCTGAGAGAGTTTTTCTCTTTGTAAACGCCGCAAGAAAGGCAGGAAGGGAGCCTGAGAACTCATCCTCCAGAATTTTCTCGCTTCTCATAGAATAAAAGTCGTCTCTTGAAATAACGCTCGTAACGGTACCGCCGTCGTTTTGGAAGATACCCTTCTCGCAAAGGCGCTTGAGAACGGTATAGGTGGTGGTTTTCTTCCAGTTGAGAGCAGACTCCGCCATCTTTACGAGAGCAGTTGTACAAACAGGCTCTCTCTCCCATATAATATCCGCAAAACGGGCTTCAACAGCCCCCATCTGTATATCCTTCATGTCATACTCCTTTCTTGGTCTACACCTTGTAGTCCAATTTCATTCTACACTAAGTAGAACGCTTTGTCAAGGGGGGACGCGATATTTTTACAAGCGCTCCCGTAAGCTTGCGCCCCCTATAAAAATCTGCAGGCAGCGTGCAAAGTAATAATTATTTTACACCTCGGACATTGAATAGTGTTGACCGAAAGAGGGAAAAGGTATATAATGCAATAAGAAAGGCGGGCCTTTATATGGAAAATAATAAGAATAATAACGTAAGAAATATACTTATCGCCTCAGGCGTTGCGGCGGCTACCGCCATTGTTGCGGGGGCTGTTCATCATATTATTGCAAAAAGCCTTATGAACGTTGCCGTTGACCGCAAGGAGCCCAAGGCCATGGCAAAGAGCAAGGAAAAGATCATGGGCTCAGGCGAGCTTTCCGCAATTATGGGAACGGTTATGGATGCGGCAAAAAAGCTTGAAGAAACAGAGCACGAAACCGTTGAGATCGAGAGCTTTGATTCCACCCGTCTCGTGGGACACTGGTTCCCCTGCGAGGGAGCGAAGCGAGTTATCGTTGCAATGCACGGCTGGCGAAGCGCCTGGAGCCAGGATTTCGGCATCATCTGCGATTTCTGGCACAGAAACGGATGCTCCGTTCTTTATGCCGAGCAGCGCGGTCAGGGTAACAGCGGCGGCGAATATATGGGATTCGGCCTCCTCGAGCGCCACGACTGTCTTGAATGGACAAAGTGGGTCATCGAAAACACAGACGATTCTCTCCCCGTTTACCTTTGCGGTCTTTCCATGGGCGCCACCACCGTTCTTATGACCTCCGGATTTGACCTGCCCGAAAGAGTTCACGGAGTAATGGCAGACAGCGCCTTCACCTCCCCCCACGGCATCTGGAAGCACGTCGTTCAGGATAATCTCCATCTGCCCTACAGCATTTATTCCGGCGCTGCCAGCGGTATTTATAAAAAGAAGCTGAAAATAGATTCCAAGGAATACTCCTGCCCCGAGGCGCTGAAAAGCTGCAGCGTTCCCGTTCTTTTCATCCACGGAACGGACGACAGCTTCGTTCCCGTTACCCATACCTATGAGAACTATAAGGCGTGCCGCAGCGAAAAGCGCCTGCTTGTAGTACCGGGAGCCGATCATTGCCTGAGCTATCTTGTGGATCGCGACAGCTACGAGGCTGTATCCCTCAAATTCTGGAATGATTTCGACGAAAGAATTCCCGTTATCGAAGATGAACCCGAAACTGCAGAATAATCTGACCTCAGGCTGTCGAGAAGTATATCGACAAACTAAAAGGAGCTGTTGAAACCAACAGCTCCTTGTTTTTTGTTCAATGACAGAGAAACACTACTGCACATCTGTTGTCACTGCCGTTCCCAGCCCGAAGCTGACGGTAATAGCCTCGTCAACCGCGTGCATAAGTCCGTCGTCCAGATGGCCCATTTTTTCCTTCAGGCGGCGCTTATCGATGGTGCGTATCTGCTCGAGAAGCACCACAGAATCCCTCTGAAGCCCCACGTCTGCTCCAAACACGTCTATATGAGTGGGCAGACGGTTTTTTGATAGCTTGCTTGTAATGGCAGCGGCAATGACGGTGGGGCTATGTCTGTTGCCTACGTCGTTCTGCACGATAAGCACGGGACGAAGCCCCCCCTGCTCACTGCCCACCACGGGACTGAGATCCGCATAAAATATATCTCCTCGTTTGACTGTCACAATATCACACTCCGCTATTTAAGACTTCCTTTTCTGTCTTTAGTATTTCCATTGTTGAGGGTGTTTTAGTCACTCCGAAGAAAAAAAGCATCCCTTTACATTGTATTCAATCCGTTGCATCTGCGACAAAAAGCGCATCTGCCTCGATGCCCTTCATGCGGATCCTGACCGAAAGCGTTGTTACTATTGAAATATTATACTTTTCGTGATAGAATACTATTGTTAAAAGAAACGAGGTACTAATTATGAAACTTATGATCGCATCGGATATACACGGCTCGGCGTACTACTGCCGACTGCTTCTCGAATCCTTCGAGCGCGAGGGGGCTGAAAAGCTCCTCCTTCTCGGAGATATTCTCTATCACGGCCCGAGAAACGATCTTCCGAAGGAGTATGCACCAAAGGAGGTCATCGCAATGCTCAATCCCTTAAAGGAGCGTCTTCTCTGCGTTCGGGGCAACTGCGACACCGAGGTTGACCAGATGGTGCTTGACTTCCCCGTTCTCGCGGATTATGCTGTTCTCTTTCTTGACGGCAAGACGGTTTACGCCACACACGGGCACAACTATAACGAGGGAAAGCTTCCCCCTCTCGCAGACGGCAGCATTCTTCTGAACGGCCACACCCACGTGCCGAAATGCACCGACCACGGCACCTATATCTACATGAACCCCGGCTCAGTCTCCATACCGAAGGAAAATTCTCCCCACGGCTACATGACAGTAGAGGATGGCACGTTCCTTTGGAAGGATCTCAGTGGGGTAGTCTATATGGAATACAAGTGAAATGAATAATGAATGGTGAATAATGAATAATTATGGTGGACTTCCGCAAAAGCGGAAGTCTTCTTTTTGTTGTTTGTATTTCAATTTCGGGTTTGTCAGACTGTTGACAGGTACCCCGTAGGGCGGGCAGACCCTTGACGGGACCCCTAAAAATTCGCAAGCACATTTTCAGGGAACCCTTTTGCCCGCCGGACATCAGCACACGAACAAAACCTTCAAATTCGGGTTTATCGGTGAGTTAATTTTGCAGCGAACGCCACCTTCGTCGTCATCCTGAGCGGAAGAAATATCCCGGTGGGATATTTCTGTAGTCGAACCACCCTAAGTGGTGGTGCCCCGCAGGGGCAGGATCTACGAAAAAACTAACGATAAAGCTTACTTTTCCGCAGATCCCGCCTTACGGCGCCCCCCATCTTTGGATGAAAATTGTACGCTGACTTCGCTTTCAGCGAAGTTGGTGCGAATAAGCTGACACACGATTAAGCTTTCTTTATATTCGCACTGGGTTCGACTCCGTAAACATCATACTATGATGTTTACTCCGCTCAGGATGACGACGAAGGTGGCGTTCGTTAAAAAATCAACAGACCGACAAACCCGTATTTATCAAATGAAGAAATCTGCCCAAAGGCAGATTTCAACAACACTTCTTCCCTCTTCACTATTACTTATTACCTCAAAAAAACGCACCCCGAAGGGTGCGCTTTTATCACATCATATCGTATCTCTTTGCGATCTCGCGAAGGAACGTTTCCGTATCTACTGCCTGCTTATTTTCAAGGGTGCACATCATAGAGAGGTTACGGTCCATAATACCGTCCTCCATGGTCTTTACGCAAGCTTTCTCCATCTTATCTGCGTACTCGCAAAGCTCGGGAATGTCGTCAAGCTCGCCGCGCTTGCGGAATGCGCCTGTCCACGCAAAGATAGTTGCGATGGGGTTTGTGGAGGTCTTTTCACCCTTGAGGTGCTTATAGTAGTGGCGGGTTACGGTACCGTGAGCTGCCTCATACTCGTACTTTCCGTCGGGAGAAACAAGAACGCTTGTCATAAGGCCGAGAGAGCCGTATGCTGTTGCAAGCATATCGGACATAACGTCGCCGTCGTAGTTCTTGCAGGCCCAGATATAGCCGCCCTCACTGCGGATAACTCTTGCCACAGCATCGTCGATAAGCGTATAGAAATACTCGATGCCTGCAGCCTCGAACTTCTCCTTATACTCTGCCTCATAAATCTCAGCAAAAATATCCTTGAAGCGGTGGTCATAGGTCTTGGAGATAGTATCCTTTGTTGCAAACCAGAGATCCTGCTTTGTATCAAGAGCGTAGTTAAAGCAAGTACGCGCAAAGCTTGCGATTGAAGCGTCCGTATTATGAACTCCCTGAATGATGCCGTCGCCCTTGAAGTTATGTATTGTCTGTCTTGTTTCAGTGCCGTCGGGAGCAGTTACAACCAGCTCAGCCTTACAGCCGTCGGCTACCTTCATCTCGGTGTTCTTATAGATATCGCCGTATGCGTGACGGGCGATGGTGATGGGCTTTGTCCAAGTAGGGATATAAGTGGAGATTCCCTTTACAAGAATGGGAGCGCGGAATACTGTACCGTCGAGGATCGCACGGATGGTGCCGTTGGGGCTCTTCCACATTTCCTTGAGGTTATACTCTGTCATTCTCTGCGCGTTGGGAGTGATCGTTGCGCACTTTACTGCAACGCCGAGACGCTTCGTTGCCTCTGCGGAGTCAACAGTTACCCTGTCGTTGGTTTCGTTACGGTGTACAAGACCGAGGTCGTAATACTCGCTCTTGAGATCGATATAGGGGTTGATAAGGATGTCCTTTATCATCTGCCAGATAATTCTGGTCATCTCGTCGCCGTCCATCTCGACGAGGGGTGTTTTCATCTGAATCTTTGCCATTGTTTTTTCCTTTCTTTGCCATTACTGTTTCCTTGAAACAACATAGATCCCGCCTTACGGCGCCCTCCCTACGGTCGGGTTCGACTTCAGCGCCTCGCAAGCAAGACGCTTCCGCTCAGGATGACAAAATTATTTCATATCCTTATGAGATATAAATAATTATTTTTCTAAAAAAATTATTTTCACAAACCAACAAATTTCAAAACGAATACGGAACTAACGCATCCCTCTGTTTCGTTAGATGTGACATGTTTTACACACCATCCGTTAGCAAGAAGGTTGTTGAGTTCATCGAGTTTGCTCTGTGAACTTGGGCAATCGATACAACGTATAACAACAACTTTTTCCATCAGCTATTCCTTTTTCAAAGTTTTTTGGAGTGCAGAACCTTTTTTTCAAAAAAGGTTTTGCAAAACTATTCCAAATTATATCTTCCCTCGATGGCGCGTCTGAGGGTTATCTCGTCTGCGTATTCGAGGTCGCCGCCGACGGGCATACCGTTTGCGATTCTCGAAACCTTTACGCCAAGGGGGGAGATAAGGCGAGAAAGATACATTGCCGTGGTCTCGCCCTCGGGGGTGGGATCCGTTGCGATAATGACCTCCTTCACCGTTCCGTCAAGGCGGGAAAGGAGCTCCTTCACCGTCAGCTTATCGGGGCCGATGCCCTTCATAGGAGAGATAACGCCGTGGAGCACGTGATAAAGCCCGCGGTACTCTCTGACCTTTTCCACTGCCATTGCGGCGCGGTAGTCCTCCACCACGCAGATGGTAGATCTGTCTCTGCCCTCATCGGAGCAGATGGGGCACACCTCAGTGGAGGAGATACCCTTGCATACCTTGCAAAAGCACACCTCGGTCTTTGCCGCAATAAGTGCCTGTGCAAAATCCCTTACCTCCTCCTCGTTCATATCAAGAACGGAGAAGGCGTGGCGCATTGCCGTTTTTTTGCCGATGCCGCCGAGACGGCGAAACATATCGGAAAGGCGTTCGATCTGTTCGGGATAGTCCGCCATATCAGAACATTCCGGGCATACCGAGACCGCCCATATTAAGGCTGCCTGTGATCTTGCCCATTTCTGTGTTATTTGTTTCTGTTACAGTCTTGATAGCCTCGTTAACTGCCGCGGTGAGGATATCCTGCAAGGTCTCAACGTCATCGGGATCAACAACGTCGGGATCGATCTCGATATTGGAAACCTCCAGCTTTCCGTTGATCTTAACGGTTACGGCACCGCCGCCTGCCTTGATATCATACTCTCTTGCATCCAGATCCTCCTGGAGAGTAGCCATATCCTCCTGCATTTTCTGAGCCTGCTTCAGCATGCTCTGCATATTTCCGGGGCCGCCGCCGCGTCCCTGAGGAAGTCTTGATTTCATCTTTATTTCTCCTTTAAAATTAATTTTTATCAAATCATTTCCGCAAAGCGGAAATGTACCTTAATTATTCATTATTCATTATTCACTATTCATCTGTCACAGCCAACCCGAAAGGTCGTCTGCCGCGCTTGTCTTCTTTTCTCCCGCCTTGATGGTCTCAACGGTAACGGTTGCCACACCGTCTGTAATTCTTGCAAGTGCAAAAGCGTTTGCAACTGCGTTCTTTGATTCCTCCGACTTGAACATCATTGCCGCAAAGCCCTCTACTTTAAGAAGAAGCTTCTTTCCGTCTCGGGAGACGTACGCCTCCGAGCTCATAAGAAAGCTTGCAAGGCCTCGGTTGGTGCCGTCAAGACGGCCAACAGCCTCGCTTATGTCGCGGACTCTTTCGTATTCATTGCCCCCTGCGGGCGCCGCCTTTGGAGCGGAACTGATTTCGGGAGCAGGAGCCGCCGCTGCAGGTGCAGGTGCGGGAGAGGCCGCAGGTGCGGGTGCCGGCTCTGCCTTGTTCTCAACGGGTGCAACGGGTGCCGGGGATGCTACGGGTGTACCGAGGGCAAACGCATCCTCAAGCTTTGAGATACGGGCAGAAAGCGCATCGTTTGAGGTATCGAGCTCAGGTCGGCACATTCTGAGAAGGGCGAACTCCGCCGTCGTTCTCTTCGTTGCGGGATCGCGTATCATACGAGCTGCCGCATCGTCAAGGACCTTACAATGATAAACAAGCTGCTGTAAATTAAAAAGCTTTGCCGTTTCAAGAAGCATCTCAGTTTCCTGATCCGTAAGATCAAGATAGTCCTTGGGAGAGTCCGTATATTTTGAAACAAGCATATCTCGGGTAACGGAAATAAGCTCCTTCCAGAATACGGAAATATCCTTGGATGAGGAAACCACGTCGCTTACAGTACCGAAAAGCTTCGCCATATCGCCCCGTGCCACAAGCTCCATTGTGCCGAGAGCCCGGTCATATCCCGAAAGGCCGAGAACCTGAGATACCTCCGATGCAGTTACGTCAGCACCGCCTGCCGAGCAAAGCTCGAAAAGGCCGATGGCATCTCGCATACCTCCCTCAGCCTGTCGGCCGATGAGGAGAGCTGCTTCATTCTCAAGAACGATGCCCTCGCTTTTTGCGATATACATAAGATTTTCAGCGATGATCTTCATATCGATGCGTCTGAAATCAAAGCGCTGACAGCGGGAAACGATGGTTGCGGGCACCTTATGGAACTCCGTTGTTGCAAGGATGAATATTACGTGCTCCGGAGGCTCCTCGATGGTTTTGAGCAGTGCGTTGAAGGCAGACTGAGATAGCATATGCACCTCGTCGATTATATACACCTTCTTTTTAAGCATAGAAGGCATATACGCCGCCTTATCGCATATATCGCGGATATCGTCAACGCCGTTGTTGGATGCTGCGTCAAGCTCGATAACGTCGGGAGCAAGGCCTGCGTCGATATCAAGGCAGGAGCGGCAGCACAGACAGGGAGAGCCGCCAACGGGGCTTTCACAGTTCACCGCCTTTGCAAGTATCTTTGCAGAGGAGGTCTTACCGGTACCGCGTGAGCCGCAAAAAAGATATGCATGGCTCGTTCTGTTATTTTCTACCTGAAAATTAAGAACGTCTGTTATATGTCTCTGTCCGCAGACACGGTCAAAGGTTGCAGGTCTGTATTTACGGTAAAGCGCCTGATGCATAGCTATCCTGTCCTTTCAAGTCAAAATAAAAAACAAGCCGTAAGGTAAGATCATACACCCGAAATTCGACCTGATCTCACACGCGACAACGCACCCTCTGCTCGGGACAGGCAACCCTGCGGCACATCAGCTAAACCGCTTAATGCTGCTTGGTTCCCCACCTGACATGGTTCACAGCCGCTAATTGCGCTGGGACCCATCCTTCAACACAGAAAAATGCGATACAGACCGTACAAGACCAAATCTCCAAACGGGAAGCCACCCCTGCTATAGCGGATTTCAGGAAGAGGAGGCCGCTACACTCCCGGCTGGTATGACCTTACCCTGCGGCTTGTTTCATTTTTACCGAATTATTATATCATATATTTTCTTTAATTGCAACCGTTTTATTCAATTTCTTACGGCAAAAAGTGTTATATCCCATGCGGGAATACACTCCTCACGTCTGAGGTACAGCTTAAAATCGGGAAGCATTTCCCGAACCTTTAGTGTCAGCTCGAAAATATCACCCGTTCTGTGATAAACGGAAACGGCAAGATTCGGAAGACTGCCCTTGACAGTCTCCGCCGCTCCCAGAAGCGCTTCCGTTTCGTCTCCTTCAACGTCAAGCTTTAAAAGGTCTATTATCTCACCTTCAAGTATGCTGTCCACACTGCGGACCGTGACCTCTCTCATTTTTGCACTTTTGGAAAGGCCCTCCTTGCCGCTTCCTCTGGAAGCGGATGCCATAAAAAAGGCTGTGGTGTCCTCTTTTCCTACTGCCGCATTCACACAGGTGACATTTGAGCGAGCTTCATTTTCTGCATATGCCGAAAGTTTTAGAAAGGTCTTAGGATCAGGCTCAACTGCAACTATATTCCAGGGTCTCAGCGTATCCACCATCATCTTAGTGCTGTCCCCCTTATAGGCCCCGCAGTCAACGGCATAAAAAACGTCCTTATTCGCAAGCAGCTCCGCATAAGAAACCGCTATAGGCTCAGCATTTGCAAGGAGCTTCGGCTCTCCCGAGAGGCGGAATCCAATCATATCCTCATATACCTGCTTTGACCTTTCATCAGCAAAAAGCGAGTATGCAGATTCGATCTCTTCGAGATGCTCAAGGTAATACTCATAGGTGAATAGATCGGTGCCGTATAGGGGCACCTCAGGGATATACAGCGTGTGCTTTTCGGCAACCGCCTTAATATTTTCGGCAACTGACGAAAGTGTTGTGCCGAATGCAAGGAGAACAACGAAATCATCACCGTACTTCTCTTCTATTGCAGAAAGGGACTGCACGGGCATATCGCGAAAGGTACGGCTTCTCACAAAATCGGAGCTTGCAAAAACGCCTTCCACGGGGATAGAAAACCGTGTGCAAACGTCGAGGATCTTATCTGCGCCGTTTCCCGTACCGTAAAGAAATATGGGGCGGGTCTCACTTTGAAGTTTTACCCAAAGACTATCGTTTTCTGTGTATCTCTTCATTGTTTCTCCTTTCGATTTGTATATTATTTTACTTCAAATTCGGGTTTGTGAGTCTGTTGCAAACTAAATTAGATAAGCGGAAGAGGATGTTCACACCAAAGCCTCCCTCCGGGAGGGAGGTGGCATTTGCAGAGCAAATGACGGAAGGAGCCCTCGTAACGTGAAGTTTGCAGTTACTTTATGTTACGCAATTCTCCCTCAGTCACCTTCGGTGACAGCTCCCTCCCGGAGGGAGCCTATTTTTCAAGCATCCCAATAAACCCGAAGTTATCAATCTTCCAAACTCAAAAACCTTGCGGCGTTGTTATAGAGAATGTCCTCGCGCTCGCGCTCGGTGAGGTCGATGGCGAGGAATCTTTTGATCTCCGTATCAAGGGTCTTTACGGGGAAGTCTGTTCCGAACATTACTCTCTCGTGACCGAGGATATCTATCATCCTTTTGGCAAATTCGGGTGTCATTGCCCAGAGGGCGCTTGAGGTATCGTACCATACTCTCTCGTGGCCTGCGAGACAGTTTGCAGTTTCATCCCAGGACATATAGCCGCCGAGATGGGCTGCCACCGCCTCAAGGCGGGGGAAGGTGTCGAGCATCCGTCTCAGCTTTCTCGGCTGGGAGAACTGATACTCGGGTCTGTTATCTCCGATATGGAAATATACGGGGATGCGGCCCTCTACGATCTCATAAAGGCGCATCATTCTGGGATCGTCAATATCCACGCCCTGAATATCGGGATGGATCTTCACTCCCCGAAGACCCATTTTGATGCATCGCTCGATCTCGCCCTCCATATCGGCAAAATCCTGATGCATTCCCGCAAAGCCCACTGTTTTGAAGCCTTCCTCGCATGATGCTTTAGTCTGTGCGGCAATACCGTCGTTCACCTTACAGACCTGATGGGCATTGGTGGCGACGGAGAAAAGGAGAAATCCCTCTACTCCCGCCTCCTTTGCGCCTCGGGTCAGTCCCTTATAGGTGCCGTCGCCCTCGGAAACGAACTCGTAAAATGCATTGAGTGCCGTTACTGCCTTCTCGCTGATGGCCTCAGGATATGTATGCGTATGTATATCAAATATTTTGTACATCTTGATTTTTCACCTTTCCAATGCTATACTGATAAAAAAACTGAAAGGATTTTTATTATGGATTGCATTTTTTGTAAAATAATTGCGGGCGAGATCCCCTCCACGAAGGTCTACGAGGACGAATACGTTTACGCCTTCAAGGACATCAACCCTATGGCACCCGTTCACATTCTCGTTATCCCCAAGGAGCACATCTGCTGTGCAAACGCAGTGAATGCCGAGAACTCACACTACGTTGCAAAGATCTTTGAGGCTATTCCCGGAATCGCGGCGGCGGCAGGTCTTGAGAACGGATACCGCATCATTTCCAACTGCGGCCCCGATGCTGATCAGACCGTTCTCCACCTTCATTTCCACATTCTCGGCGGAAAGAAGCTTCCTTCAAAGCTTGTTTGAAGGGTTCTTAAAAGATGCAAAACCTTTTTTGTCTTGAATTTACAATGTAAGTGCAACAGAATAAAAAAAGGAGTGACACAAAGGGAAAATCCTGTATAATGGTGTTTGCGGACAACCTAAACAGGAGGAGACCAAATGTGTCACTACA
>SVTD01000021.1 GCA_015063955.1 Oscillospiraceae bacterium
TTACACCTACCTGCTCGCAGTACTGCCTTGACGCGGTGGAGGAGTGGGGAGTGATTCGAGGTCTTGCCCTTAGTGCCTGGCGCATCATCAGATGCAATCCGTGGTCAAAGGGCGGACATGATCCCGTTCCTCAAAATAAAAAGAAGAGGAATAATAAAAAGTAACGAAAGAAAACAAAAATGGGTACATTATTTGATATTATTTCAATTCCCTTCGGCTATCTTATGCGCTTTTGCTGCTGGATCAGCCCCGGGAACAACTACCTTATCGCCCTCATATTCTTCACCATCATAATCGAGCTGCTTCTTTGCCTTATTTTCGGTATCAAGCAGCAGAAGAATATGATAAAGCAGGCGAGCATCGCCCCCATGGCGGCGGCTATCCGCAAAAAGTATGCGGGAAGAGACGATCAGGTAACACAGCAGAAGATGCAGCAGGAAACCATGGAGCTGTACCAGAAGCACGGCTACAGCCCCCTTTCCGGTTGCTTCCCCATGCTTATTCAGCTTCCCATCATCATGGCGCTGTATAACGTAATCGTAGCACCCCTTCAGAATATGTTCATGCTTGCAGGCAAGGAGATCGATACTCTTCTTTCCGATATCTGTATAAATCATACAGAGCTTCTTTCTCAGGCAGCGAGAGACCAGCTCACAAAGGGTCAGTCCCGTCTTGCTCAGGTTGAAACTCTCAATCTTGCAGAGCAGGGCAAGCTTGCGATCCTCGACGGTGATGCAGGCGTTATTGCAGATAAGCTTCAGGGAATGTCTGATTTCTTCCCCAATTATACTGCATTCGGTATCGATTTTTCCACAAACCCCAATGCGGCTCTCACCGCTGACACTATTGCATCCCTCTGGCCCCTCCTCCTCGTTCCCGTGCTTATCGTGGCAACGATGATCATAAGCCAGAGCCTTTCCAAGAAGTTTACCTATCAGGATCCCACAATTCAGCAGCAGCAGAACGGCTGCTCCATGAAGGTAATGCTCTATTCCATGCCCGTATTCTCCGCATACATTTCACTTTCTATGCCTGCGGTAGTAGGTGTCTACTGGATCTACCGTTCCGTTACCTCAACTCTCCAGCGTTATATCCTTTCCCTTATCATGCCCCTTCCCAAATTCACGGAGGAGGACTATAAGAATGCTGAAAAGGAGCTTGCGGGAACCTCAAAGAAGACATCTAAAAAGAAGTCCGGCGAAGACGGTGAAGGTCATAAGAAGAGCACGGCAAAGTACGCTTATAATGAAGACGGAACGAAGAAGCGCTCCCTCCATTATATCGATGACGAGGATGACGGTGAGACAGCTCCCGCACCCGTAGTCAAGAAAAACGAAGAGGACGACAAGCTCGCCCCTGACGTTGACCCTGCAGACGCGCCCGTAATGAAGGACGATAAGGGTTCAACGGAGTATAAGAAAAAGCACTGAGAAGAGCGACGGCTCTCCGGGTAATAACTTGCGGTCGTAAAATAAAAGAAAACTCTGCCCAAGGGCAGAACGGAGTATTTATGGCAGAAGAAATAATCATCCAGGGCAAGACGCTTGAAGAGGCTATGGCCGAAGCGCAGTCCAAATATAACGGCGATAACGTGCAGTTCGATATTCTCGAAATGCCCAGACGCGGCATCTTCGGTATCGGCGCATCTCCCGCAAAGATCAAGGTCATCATCAACGACGTTGAGGACGATGAAGATTGCGATCTTTCCGGAATCGTTGCATCCATCAAGGGACTCGGCGTTACCACAAACAAGGGTGGCGGAGATGAGACTCGCGAGGAGAAGAAGGCTGAGAAGCCTGCTCCCGCACAGAAGCCCGAGAAGTCCCAGAAGCGCGAAAGACCCCAGAAGAAGGCAAAGGCACCTAAGGCCGAAAAGACGGAAAAGGCAGAGGAGCCTGCGGCAGTTGAGGAAAAGAAGCAGGAAAAGCCCCAGAAGGCTGCTCCCCAGCCTAAGGAGCCCAAGGTCATCGAGGTTACGGAGAAGGAGCTTGAATGCGCCCTTACCTTTGCAAATACACTTCTCAAGGATATGGGTGTAAATGCTGAGGCGAAGTACGTAGGCAACGAGCCCTCCGGTATCGGCGGAAACACGTATCCCCATATCGAGATCGTTGGCGAGGGCGCAGGCATCCTCATCGGTCATCACGGCGAAACTCTTGATGCTATCCAGTATCTCGTAAACCTTTGCGCACACCGCAAGGGCGGATCCTCCTCCAAGGAGTTCGTCAAGATCATCGTTGATATCGAGGATTACCGTGCAAAGAGAGAGGAAACTCTCAGAGGTCTCGCAAGAAGAACTGCAGCCAAGGCTGTAAAGTATAAGCGCAATATCGTTCTCGAGCCTATGAATCCCTTCGAGAGAAGGATCATCCATTCCGAGATCCAGGATATTGAAAACGTTTCCACACATTCTGTGGGCAGCGATGAAAACCGTAAGATCGTAGTTTGCTACGAGGGCGCGGATAAGGTTCAGCGCCGCCGTCGCCAGGGCCCCAAGAACCGTGGCGGTGAGAAGGCTCCCGTGCAGGATACTGCATCTGCAGAGCTTCTCTCTGCAGTAGACGCTGTTGCAGACAGCGTTGTTGAAGCTGACGCAGAGTAAAAAACAAAGGGGCTGTGGCGAATCAGACACAGCCCCTTTTCGCATTGTGAAAGGGTGTTTCGCCTCTGCGGAGGCGATTCAGGGCGCTGCCCTGAAAACCTGCCACCTTTTGAAAAAGGTGGACGAAAACTTCAAGCTGACAACGATAGCGAAAAGGCAAAACCGCAATTTTTGCCTTGTAAAGTTCAGCTACACCAATAATTAAAGTTTTTTGGAGTGCAGAACCTTTTTTTCAAAAAAGGTTTTGCAAAATACTAAAAGGAGTGCACTCATGATAGGAGAGACCGTAGCGGCGATTTCAACGGCTAAGGGTAAGGGCGGTATTGCCGTTATCCGTATCAGCGGCGAGAAAAGCGCTGAGATAATTGAAAAGTGCTTCGTTTCAAAGGGAAAGTCTCCCGTGGAGAATCCCAGAAGGGCGGTTTTCGGCTCCGTTGTTGACGGAGAAGAGGTTATTGATACTGCCGTTTGCGTGTATTTCCTTGAGGGAGCGTCCTTTACGGGTGAAGCGTCTGCCGAGATAAGCTGTCACGGCGGTACTGCCGTTACCCGCGCCGTTCTCGAGGCAGTTTTCAAGGCAGGAGCCAAGCCTGCTGAGGCGGGAGAGTTTACACGACGTGCTTTTATCAACGGCCGTCTTTTACTTACTGAGGCGGAGGCCGTTGGCAGACTTATCGACGCCGATACGGAAAGCCGCCGCCGTCTTGCATCCGGTGCTCTTCGGGGCTCCCTGAAGGATAAGACGGAAAAAATCAGAAACAACCTTGCCGACGTGCTTTCCGCTCTTTACGCCGTTATCGATTATCCCGATGAGGATATCGGAAACGAGGGCGAGGAGCAGATAGAGAGCGTTCTTTCAGAAAGCATTACGGCTCTTGAGGCGCTCCTCAGAACCTATCGCACGGGTAGCGCTGTGGCAGAGGGAGTTGTGACCGTTATCTGCGGCTCACCAAACTGCGGAAAGAGTACCCTTTATAATCTTCTTTGCCGCGCGGAAAAGGCTATAGTTACCGACGTTGCGGGAACCACCCGAGATACCCTCTGGGAGACCGTAGATGCGGGAGGGATCACCCTTCGTCTTGCAGATACGGCGGGAATCAGAAAAACGGGAGATACCGTTGAAAGCATCGGCGTTGACCGCGCCAAGGGCGCAATGAGAGAGGCCGAGCTTATTATTTCAGTATTTGACGGCTCAAGGCCTCTGACGGAGGAGGAAAGGTCTCTGCTTTCAGAGCTTTCCGAGATGGACTGTGCGAAGATCGCAGTAATCAATAAATCCGATACGGATACCTTTAATATATGTAGTGAGATATCCCTTGCAAACGATAAGACCGTTGTAATGTCTGCAAAATACGGTGAGGGAGAAGAGGCGCTTTATTCTGCGATCTCCGGGCTTTTCAATGCGGATAAGCTCACCCTCGGCACGGATGCCGTTTTGTGGGAAGCCCGCCATAAGGCAACGGTGGAGAGCGTGATAGCCCTCCTTTCCGATGCCCGTACGGCGCTCGTGTACGGCGACCCTGCCGACGCTGTCTGCACTCTTTGCGAGACTGCTCTCTCCGAGCTTTCCCTTCTTGACGGCAGAGGCGTTACGGAGGATATAGTTTCCCGTATTTTTGCCCGCTTCTGCGTGGGAAAATAGTTCGGATTTTTATCCGCGACGTCTGGGGATAAGCATAAAGATTATCACCAGAACCGCAATAACTACGATAACGGCAATAACGATGGCCCAGGGGTTGATGCCCTTTTTTTCAAGCTCCATCCCCTCGATAACGCCGGTGGTCTCATCGGCGCGGTCTGTGGTCTCGCGGTCTGCAGTAGTATCGCGGTCTGCAGTAGTATCGCGGTCGTCCTTTTCGGAGGAGGGCTGCTCGTTTGTGGTATCGCGGCCGTCGTCCTTGTTGTCAAGATCCGTGTCCTTTTTGTCGTCGTCAACGATGCCGTCGCCCTCGGCCTCAGGCTTTCCGTCGCCGTCGGGGTCGACCATATCCTTAAGATCCGTAACGAGATCCTTACCCTCGTCAATAGCTGTGCTGACTGCATCCTTTGCGTCTCTCATCATGCTGTCCGCCGTGTTTGCAAAAGCAGGCACACAAAGAAGAGAGCAAAGCAGCGCGCAGAGAATAACTGTATAAAGCTTTTTCATTTTTCTGTCTCCTTTAGTTAATTCAAGAATATTATTTCCCCGCTTTGGCGGTATATGCATATAATTTGATTTCGAGGTTTTATGGAAAACAAAAGATTCACAAAAAACGATTCCGGCTTTATCTGCGGCCATTGTAAAAAAGAGGTTCCCCCTCTTGGGTATACCTCGAGAAATCATTGCCCCTACTGTCTCTGGAGCCGTCACCTTGATGAAAACCCCGGCGACCGAGCCAGCGAATGCAAGGGCCTTATGGAGCCGGTTTCCGCTACTCCCGACGCAAAGAAGGGCTATATAATCATCCATAAATGCACGGAATGCGGCGCTATCCGCCGCAATAAGGCCGCCTACGGCCCCAAGGCCGAGGTAGGCGATAACTTAAAGCTGATAATCTCCCTCACAGGAAAAGTATTTTGAGGTTAAAATGATATATACAAAAGAAGAATTCAAGGAAAGACTTTCCGTCCTTTCAAAAAAGGCAGACCTTGCAGACCTTTGCTCCCCTGCCGGCGATAAGCTTTATACCATATGCGAGCAGCTTGACCTTCGCTCAAAGCAGTTTAACTTAACTGCCATCACCGAGCCTGAGGAGGTGCTGAAAAAGCATATTATCGACTGCGTATTTACTGCAAAGGCGGTAGAGGAGCTTTCAGGCGAGGGCTCTGAGCTTCTGGACGTCGGAAGCGGAGCGGGCTTTCCCTCCCTGCCCATTGCGGCGACTCTCCCCGGGATTTCTGTTACTGCCATGGACTCAACTGCAAAGAAGTGTACTTATATGAACGAAACCGCGTCTCTTGCGGGTATCGGTAATTTCAAAGCCGTCAGCGCCCGGGCTGAAGAGGCGGCAAGAGGGGAAATGAGAGGCGCATACGATCTTGTCAGCGCCCGTGCCGTGGCACGCCTTAACGTTCTGATGGAGCTTTGCGTTCCTTTTCTGAAAGAGGGCGGATACTTCGTTTCTATGAAGGGCGCCGCCGCAGAGGAGGAAATGAAGGAAGCGGAAGGTGCGGCTAAAAAGCTTGGCTGTACTCTCGTCCTTAAGCGACAGTATACCCTTCCCGACCTTGATGATGCGAGATTTCTCCTCATTTACAGAAAGGATTCGAAAACTCCCGACCTGTATCCTCGCAATTTTTCACAGATATCAAAAAAACCGCTCTGATTTTCAGCAGCGGTTTTTTTACCTCTAAAAAAGGCAAAAAGAAATATAAAATTCCCCGATATTTCCGCTTGGATTTTACCTTTCGGGTGGTATCATTTTCCCACAGAAAAAGAAAGGAAAGGAAAACAAATGAAAGTAACAGAAAAGAAATCAAGGGGAATGGAGGAAAGCCGTGTCCGTATGATATTTATGCTGGAGGTGGACAGCATCGTCCCCAATCCCGCACAGCCGAGAAGGTTTTTCACCGATGACGCTATCCTCCGTCTTGCAGACAGTATCCGCATTCACGGGATCATCCAGCCCCTGTGCGTCAGAAAGCCGGACGCCGACACGGGAGTTTTCGAGCTTGTTGCGGGGGAGAGGCGCCTGCGCGCCGCAAAGCGTATCGGAATGCGGGAGGTGCCCTGCGTTATGGTGGAGGCAGACAGCGAGGAGAGCGCACATATGGCGATCGTAGAGAATATCCAGCGCGAGGATCTCAATATGTTCGAGCAGGCGGAGGCCATCAGCACTCTTATGAAGGTCCATTGCCTGACTCAGGAAAAGATCGCGCAAAAGCTGTCCTGCTCTCAGTCCTACGTAGCAAATAAGCTGAGGCTCCTCCGTCTTGACGGCGAGGAAAGGGAGGAGATACTTGAATCGGGGCTTTCCGAGCGCCACGCGAGAGCACTCTTGAGATTGAAGGACGCCGACCGCCGCCGACAGGCGCTGAAGGCGGTGATCCGAAGGGAGATGAACGTAGCCGCCGCCGAGGAATATATAGACCGCCTCCTTGAAGAAGAGAAAAGGGAAAAGGCGAAGGAAAAGCAGGAGCGGCAGACGAGGATAGTGATAAAGGACGTAAAGCTTCTATATAATACGATAGACCGCGCAGTTGAAACGGTGCGCCTTTCCGGCATCGACGTCCAGACCCTTCGCCGCGAAAACGCCCGCGATACGGAAATAGTCATAAGAATCCCGAAATACGCTTGAAAAAAGGCTATGCTTCTGCATAGCCTTTTCTTTATATTTCGTCAGTAAACTCGAACAATTCGTTAGGAGTGCAGTTGAACAGCAGACATAGGGTCTCAATGTTCTCGTATCTGATGGATTTCGTCTCGTTGTTAACCATTTTGCTGAAATTCTGGTAACTCATTCCAAGCTGCTTGTAAAGCCAGTATTTCGTTTTGCTGTTTTCTTCAAGAAGCTCAAGCACTCTTAATTTTATCATAAGATATTTCCTCGTAATATATGTATTAATGAGATAATATCTTATTTTTCCTGTTTACATATAGACTAATACATTATATAATGAATTAGTCTATACTATAAAAAGGAGCAAAAGATGGAAAGAGTGCAAATAATACCCGGAAACAATGGCAAGAATTGCCCCGCAAACGGGAAAGACCCTTTAATTGAATGCGGCTGTGATGAATGTGATTATCTGATGTGTTGTATAGGAACAAGCTCGCAGGAATGCACCAAAAAATGCGAAGACAAAAATTGCCCGCGCAAAACCGCCCCCTGACTTCAAATTTCAGTTTATCGGGGAGGAGGAACGGTCGCTTTTTAGTGCGAAAATAAAGAAAGCAATAATTGTAGCCTCAGCTATTTCGCACCCGCTTCGCCGAAAGGCGAAGCCAAAGAGAGCAATAATCGTACGGCGCTCCGCAAAAAACTTCAAAAAAGGGGATGGGTATAAATTCGGGTTTGTCGAACTGTTTGAACTTCGGCAAACGCTCCCTCCGCGTCATCCTGAGCGGAGTAAAACACCACAGTGCGGTGTTTTACGAAGTCGAACCGTCCCTTAGGACGGCGCCGAAGGCGGGATCTGCGGAAAGGTGAACACTATTGTTAGCCATTTCGTAGATCCTGCCCCTGCGGGGCACCACCCTAAGGGGTGGTTCGACTACAGAAATATCCCACCGGGATATTTCTTCCGCTCAGGATGACGACGAAGGTGGCGTTCGCTGCAGAATTAACTCACCGATAAACCCGAATTTGAAGGTTTGGTTCGTGTGCTGATGTCCGGCGGGCAAGGGTCTGCCCGCCCTACGGGGTACCTGTCAACAGTCCGACAACCCCTTATTTATACCCATCCCTTTTCAAAGTTTTTTGAGAGTGCAGAGAACTTTTTTCCAAAAAAGTTCTTTGCGTCCCCCGTCCCCCTCCCCGATAAACCCGGATTTGAAAGTCGGGGGGGTGAATCGTATTACTATACAATAAGGGCTGTCACGAATGAACGCGACAGCCCTTGTTTTTATTTAACGGATACCATTCCGCCGCGGGGGACGGGGATCTTTTCAAGATCGGTGGCAAAGACACCTTCGCAAAGAGTCTCGCCCATACAGTTAACGGCTTTGTAGCTTTTACCGCCGCAATTCTCAATATAGAGGAAGGATTTGCCGGTGCAGTTGACTGCGGTAAAGCTTTCCCAATGAGACTGAACGGTGGGATCCTCATAGTTTACGCAAACGGCCCTTCCGTCCTTTTCACAGTACGCTTTGCTGTAAACGGTTCCGGGGTTTGAAGCGTAAAGGGTGCCGTCAAGAAGGACCTCGCGGTTTGCTCTCCAGAAATCGAGATAATGGCTCAGCGTCTTCTTCTGCTCCTCGGTGATCCTGTCAAGGCGGACGGAGATCTGGGGAACGGAGAAGAGCACGCTTGCAAGCTGGAGAGAAATGCTTTCAACCGTATCGTGAACGCTCCACATAAGCATATCGGAGTGAACTGCGGTACGGCCGGAGATGAGACGCAGGTCGATTATTGAGCGTCTGTTTGCCATAGGATCGCAGGGGCAGTCGCCTGCGCGGAGCATATTGCCGTACTTTCTGATGGCAGGGCCGATATAGCTCTGGCGGAATTCCACCATAACGTCGGGATCGATGGCGGAAATAGCGCACTTAACGTCCTCCATAAGAGCCTCAACAGCATCCTCAAGGCTCTGGTAGTCTCTGAGGTGAGTGGGCTTGCCCTCGTCGTTACCGAGGCAGAAGGAATCGATAAAGTCAAGCTTCAGACCGTCAAGCTTCCATTCGCCCACGGCCTTTGTGTAGAAGGCGCAAAGATACTCGCGCACCTTTTTGTATCGGGGGTCGAGAACGTAAACCGTATCGTCGAAGAAGGAGTAGAGGGTAAGATCCTTAAACTCCTCAAAGCTGTCGGAATACTTTCCCAGGAAGGGAACGGAGAACCAGAGAATGACCTTGAGCCCCATCCCGTGGATATTTTCCACAAGCTCGGCAATACGGGGAAGTCCGATAGGCTGCCAGTCGCCGCAGTATGCGTATCCGCCGCCCGTGTCAGTGGTCTGCCAGCCGTCGTCAATAATAACGGTGTCAAGTCCCTGGAGCTTTGCAAGACGGCATTCCTTGATGACCTCATCAAAATCAAGATCCTGATGGAAGGAGTACCAGAGGGAATCCATGGGGTATCTGGCGCTTTCGGGTACGGGGGCAGACTCGTATCCGCAATCAGTCTCCCACCATTTTGTCGCATCGCGGAGGGCGTCGCAGTAGTTGATATTGCGGCGGTCTATACGGATGGTAGCCTCGTAGGAGTCGATGGGGGTGGTGGGGTTTGTAAAGAACGCCACCTTATAGCGCATCTCAGCTTTCTTCTCGTCAACGCCCGTGGAGATCCTTGTGGGGATCTTGGGATCGGAGATGGCGATGGTGGTGCGGTTCATATTTTCGTTGGAGATAACCGCGTGAACAGGCGCGCCGGAAGCGATGCGGGCGTCGGTTGTTCTTGCACCCCAGTCAGGCGCAAGATGGCGGAGAGTACCCATATTGGGGCCCCAGAAGGAGAAGTTTTCGCGAACGCACTCAAGCCACTCCACGTAAAACTGTTTAGGAACCTCAGGAGTATCGGTGCTCATTTTTACCTTGATGTAAGTGATTTCGCCGAAGGTAGATTCCTCAAAGGAGAGAGAAACGCCCTCGGCACCAAAGATCTCGTATTTCATAACGGTCACCTTCCCATAAAAGTATATATAAATGATACTATAAAGCGCTCACCAAGTCAATATTATAAACCTTTATCGAAAAAGGATTTGGTTGTGATTTTAACATATCATTTTCGTTTTTCGATAAAAAAAGCCACCCGAGGTGGCTTTTTTATCAATAAAACGTTGCAAGGGGCGTTTCGGGGGCCTTTGCGGAAATGACCTTTTTTGCCATAAGCACAGGGCCCTGACCCTCGTACATCTTATGGTGCTTTATCTCGATCCTTCCCTCGACCTCTACCCAATCGTAGCTTTTCCAGGCATCGCTTTTCTGCCATTTGCAGACCATGGGCGTGTACTGAATATCATCGGCACAGCAGGTCATAACGTGGCGTCCCACGAGCATAGTGCCCGTGCCGAGAGAGCTTTCGTTTGCAACGAGGGCCTTGAATCGGACTGTTTTTCCGTCATAATCGGGCATACATTCGCAAAGATCGCGGTAGAAAAGAGCATAGTCCCGATCCTCGATGACGATAACGTCTGCCTCCTTATCGAAGGGCAGAGGATCCTCGATCTCGTCGTATGCCACCTCTCCGGTGATCTTTTCGTAAATGATGGCCGCCTGTCTTGAAAGACCGCGTACCACCTTATGGAAGTCCATTGGATCCATAACGGGAGTGATGCGGTTAAAGATTATCATATCCGCATTCTGGATCTTATCAACCACAAGGCTTCGCATATTTGCATTGTACGCAAGGAAGGTTGCGGAATCGAAGAAGAGGATGTTCTGTCCGATTATCCAGTGCTCGGGAGCAGCCTCGAAAAGATCTGAAAGCTGCCACATTCCGTTATATTCTATAAGGATCTTCGTTGCGTTGTACTTTTTCTGAAGCTTGATAAACGCCTCGGGAGACATATCATCAGAGTCCTCTATTACCTCGAAAAAAACGTCGGGGGTTGCAAAGAGGGAGGGATCAAGCTCCTCCTCGCCCTCCTCGCAGGCGATAACGAGAACTCGCTCGCCCTCGCAGAATCGGGGGTCCTGCAAGGTCTCCTGAATGAACTTGGTCTTGCCGGCTTCAAGAAATCCGGTGACCAGATATACGGGTGTATCCTGCATTTTTATACCTCTCACTTAAAAAGCACTTCAAGCTTTTCTTCGTTGATCCCGGAGCCTATCACGCAAAGTCTGCCCGTGGTTGCGGCGCCGCCCTCGCGTACGTCTCCCTCGCCGGGGGTGTAGTCAAAGTGATACCAGCAGCCGTCGCCGCAGACGATACCCTTTGCACGGAGAACCATTCCGTACTCAGCCTCGTTTTCAAGGGCGGAAAGAGCGGAAAGCAGCTCCTCTCTTGTGTAGCTGTGGGCAGTTTCCTTTCCCCAGCTTGTGAACACCTCGTCTGCGTGGTGGTGTCCGTGATGATCGTGACAGCCGCAGGTGCACTCCTCACCGTGGTCGTGGTGATGCTCGTGGTGATGCTCCTCATGGTCGTGGTGGCAGTGATCATCGTGGTGGTGATGATGCTCGTGACCGTGGCACTCGCAGTCGCAATCATCGTCGTGATGGTGGTGATCGTGGTGGTGATGGTGACCGTCGCAGCCGCAATCATCATCGTGATGATGGTGATGGTGATGTCCGCCGCATTCGGGGCAGATCTCCTCATTCTCAAGAGCCTTAAGGGCATCGGAGAGAGTATCCGTCTTTTCCATTGCAGAAAGGATCTGGGCGCCGGAAAGAACGTCCCAATCCGTTGTAACGATCTGGGCATCGGCGTTGTGAGCGCGGATAAGCTCAACGGTCTTTGCAAGCTTTTCCTCGGAGAGACCCTTGGTGTGGCTGAGAACGATAGTACCTGCGCTTTCGATCTGGTTGTTGAAGAATTCACCGAAATTCTTCATATACATCTTGCACTTCTTTGCATCTACCACTGCGGTTGCAGAGTTGAGAGTGATATTTGTAAGTCCAAGATCCTTCACAGCCTTGATAACGTCGGAGAGCTTACCTACACCGGAGGGCTCGATAAGGATCCTTTCGGGAGCGTAGGTTTCGATGACCTCGGCGAGAGCCTTTCCGAAATCGCCCACGAGAGAGCAGCAGATGCAGCCGGAGTTCATCTCCGTGATCTGAATGCCTGCCTCCTCAAGAAATCCGCCGTCGATACCGATATCGCCGAACTCGTTTTCAATAACTACCAGCTTTTCGCCTGCAAAGGCCTCGCTGATAAGCTTTTTTATAAGTGTTGTCTTTCCGGCTCCGAGAAAGCCGGAGAAAATATCGATTTTAATCATTACGATCCTTCTTTCTGTTTTGCGATTACCTTACATTATATCACAGCTTTATTAATTTTTCAAGGTGAAGATGTTAATTGTAAACTTCGTGTTCGTTGTTGACAGAAGAGGTGATTTGGTGTAAAATAGTAATAGTTTGCAAAAAGGAGGTTCGGTCTTGAACGGAAATAACGATCAGAGAAATCAGAATATGCGCCGTCCTGCCGGCACTCCCGGTGCAAGCGGGCAGCGAACACATGTGAGAAGACCCGAGGGTCAGGGACCGCGTCCTCAGGGACAGCGTCCGCCTCTCCGTCCCCAGCAGCGCAGGGGAGAAGCCGGCGCGCAGCAGCAAAGAAGCCGACAGGCGCCTCCCGTCCGTCAGCCCTCGTCTCAGGAGGAAAGAGGGGTCGGCAGAAACGTTATCCTTGCGCTTATTCTTCTCGTTCTCGTAATTATCCTGTTTGTAATATTCGGTGTTCAGGCCTGCCTTCATAAGGAGCCCTACGAGGAATATCACGGCAATGATGACGTTATCCTCAACACAACGTCTCCTCCGAAAAAAGGTGATTCCAGCCCCTGCTATGCCGATTATACCGATTCCTCCGGCACGCTTTCCATCGACAGCGGCTACGGTATCCTCATCGATCTTGATACCAATACCGTTATTGCTTCAAGGGGCGGCGAGGAGAGGATATACCCCGCATCCATGACCAAGGTAATGACACTTATCGTTGCCTTTGAAAACGTCAAGGATCTGGATTCAACTACATATACCTTCGATGCCGCAATGCTTGACGAGCTGTTTCAGGCGGGGGCGTCCGTTGCGGGCTTCTCCGTTGGAGAAACGGTAACCGTCCGCGATCTTCTTTACGGTGCCATCCTTCCCTCGGGAGGTGACGCCACGAACGCCCTTGCAGATCTCGTTGCAGGCGGCGAGGAGCATTTTTCCGTTCTTATGAACGAAAAGGTGAAGGAGCTTGGTCTCGAAAACACCAATTTCGTAACCGCCAGCGGGCTTCACGATGATAATCATTATTCCACTTGCCACGATATTGCAAAGATTCTGGAATACGCCATCTCAAATCCCGAGATGAGAAAGATCCTTTCCACATACAGATATACGACGTCGCCCACGCCTCAGCATCCCGACGGCATTACGCTGACCAGCACCATGTACAGCCGAATGGAGGGAACGGAGGTTGACGGACTTTACGTTCAGGGCGGAAAGACGGGCTATACTCTTGAGGGAAGAAACTGTCTTTGCTCCTTTGCGGCAAACTGCCGTGAGGACGAATCATTAACAGCACCTCCACAGTATATTCTCGTTACGGCGTACGCTATCGGTGAATACACTCCCGTTTACGATGCCTTCAAGGTATACGAAAAATACTGTACAGATTAACAAAAAATCCGCCTTCGGGCGGATTTTTTGTTAATTACTTATTCTCGTTCTTTTCCTCAACGGCGCGGCCTGTAAGGCTGCCTGCGAGGATGATCTTTCTCTCGTCGTCAGTAAGAGCGCCGAGGGAGAAGTTATAGGTGTAAACGGTGCCGTCCTTCTTTGCAAGGTAGCCGACAACGTCGGACTTGCCGTCCGCAATTGCCTTGCGCACACCGGGGATAACTACCCAGTCGCCGCAAAGGATCTCGCCGTCTGCCGTACCCTCGTTCTTGCCGATTGTCATTTCAGGGCAGGTGAGGGGGAGCATACCCCAGTTGATGAGGTTTGAGCGATAACGCTTCGTAGCGTAGTCGCGGGCGATATTTGCAGAACCGCCGAGAACTCTCTGGCAGGATGCCGCCTGCTCGCGGGCGCTTCCGTCGCCGGGGCGGACTGCGCAAACAAGGCTTCCGATGCCTGTTGTACCCTCAAGAGAGCCGATCTTTTCTTCAACAGCCGCAACAGCCGCCTTCATCTCTGCCTCTTCTGCGCTGATATCGAGAGCGGCGTCATAATCCTCGCCGCAGAACTTCTTTGCGATCGCCCAAACCTTATCTGCGCGGCCAACGTACTCGGGATCGCGGCGGGAAAGGGTGAGACGGGAGAGACGGTAGGGGTTTGAGCGGTAGGAGGAGGACTCGCCGGAGGGGATAAGCTCGTCCGTTGTGGTAACGTCGTCGTCAATAACGGAGCAGGTGCCGAGAACCAGGTTGTCGTGGAGAGCCTTCATTCTGGGCCAGTCCTTGATATTGGGACCCATCTGGAGTTCTACAGAGGCATCGGGCTTATCGTAGCCGAACCATACGCGGTTTTCGTAAACCGTTGTGTCAAATCTGTAATCGGGAGTTGTGTATTCAACGTCAAGCTCTGTTGCCGCTGTGAGAAGGCCGCCGTTTGCCGCAGTAGCAGCGATGGAGCGGGCGTCCATAAGAGCAACGGATGCGAACTGTCCCTCACCGGGCTTTGAACCCTCGCGGTTGGGGAAGTTACGTGTGGAGTGACGGATAGAGAGACCGCCGTTTGCAGGAACGTCACCTGCACCGAAGCAGGGACCGCAGAATGCAGTTCTGAGAGTTGCGCCTGCCTTCATAAGGTCAGCGGCAACGCCGTTTTCGATAAGGCGAACGAATGCGGGCTGGCTGGCAGGATATGCGGAGAGGGCAAACTTGTCAGCACCTACACTCTTTCCGCGAAGGATATCAGCCGCCGCGCAGAGGTTATCAAAGGTACCGCCTGCACATCCTGCGATAACACCCTGGTCAACGCGGATTCTGCCTGTAGCGGGATCGATCTTATCTGTGAGCTTAAGAGTGCCGGGGGCAAGACCAAGCTGTGCTTCACCGTCGATCTCGCACTTTCTGAGAATATCAGCACCGTTTTCGCAAAGCTCGCGGATGGTGTATGTATTGGAGGGGTGGAAGGGGAGCGCGATCATAGGCTCTACCTTTGAAAGGTCGATCTCAACGGCTCCGTCGTAGTATGCGCCGTCGGCGGGCTCAAGCTTCTTGTAAGCCTCGGGACGGCCGTGCATTGTAAAGTAACGCTGTGTTTCCTCGTCAGTCATCCAGACGGAGGAGAGGCAGGTTGTTTCAGTCGTCATAACGTCGATGCCGTTACGGAACTCGATGGGAAGATTCTTGATTCCGTCGCCAACGAACTCCAGCACCTTGTTCTTTACGAACTTTTCCTTAAAGGTTGCGCCGATAAGAGCAAGGGCAACGTCCTGAGGGCCAACGCCGGGACGGGGCTTGCCTGTGAGACGGACAGCAATAACCTCGGGAGCTGCAACATCGTAGGTGCGGCCGAGGATCTGCTTAACGAGCTCAGGTCCGCCCTCGCCCACAGCCATAGTACCGAGAGCGCCGTAGCGTGTGTGGCTGTCGCTGCCGAGGATCATCTTTCCGCATCCGCTCATCATCTCACGCATAAAGGAGTGGATGACCGCAAGGTGTGCGGGAACGTAGATGGCGCCGTACTTCTTAGCGGCGGAAAGACCGAACATATGGTCGTCCTCGTTAATTGTACCGCCTACCGCGCAAAGGGAGTTGTGGCAGTTTGTGAGAACGTAGGGAAGGGGAAGCTTCTCAAGACCGCCTGCACGGGCTGTCATAAGAATACCTACGTACGTAATATCGTGGGATGCGAGAGCATCGAACTTGATCTTTAAGTTCTTTTCGTCACCTGAGGTGTTGTGGGCAGAGAGGATAGAGTAGGCAATGGTACCCTTCTTGCCCTTTTCAATATCGGTGCCCTCACAGAACTGACCGCCCTTGTAGAAAACACCGTTTTTAATAAGCTTTACCATATTTTTATTTTCCTTTTGCTGTGTTTTTGAAAATATGTATCATTATACTATAGTGAAATCGGAAAATCAAGAGAATTGGGGAAAAGGAGCAAAAGCTTACTGTTGATAGTTCGTATCGGGAACGTTGTAGCCGAGGCTTCTGAGCTGTGCTACGTACTGAGGATTCTGCATTCTTGCCCGGGAAAGAGTGGCCTCCTGCTGGAGCTGGATCTTCTTTTTCTCAACGGCTCCGCCGGTTGTTGAGCTGAGGGTGCTGATACCGCTTGCAATAAGCATAACGGAGATCACGGGGAAGAAATAGAATATCCGTCCGAGGAATATGAGCACAACGAAGGCAACCATAACGCCGATTCCGCCGAGGATGGAGAGAAATCCGCTCTTGCGCTTGCCTGCCAGATATTCGCTGTCGGGATCGATATCCTCGCGGCGGATGCCTTCGATTGCGATCTCGTGATATCTGGGATCGTGATATAGCTTTTTGCACTTGGGACAGGTGCGAAGGGGGCTTCCGTAAAGATACTCGCCCTCAGAAACGGTTCCGATGTTCTTATTACAGTTAGGACACCTGAGAGTCTGCTTACTCATATTTTTGACCTTTCTTTTTTGAAACTGAAAACAAATTATGAATCTGTCCTGCAGATTATATCATAAAACGTCACAAATGTAAATAGCTGTCCGGTTTTTATTGCGCTCTTTCATTGCGGC
This sequence comes from Oscillospiraceae bacterium, assembly GCA_015063955.1. Classification (GTDB taxonomy): domain Bacteria; phylum Bacillota; class Clostridia; order Oscillospirales; family CAG-272; genus Avispirillum. The sequence continues at coordinate 16,555 of SVTD01000021.1, forward strand.
TGACTAAAAAGCGTGGTATAATAAAATAAAAAACAGGTGATAAAATGGAAAAGCTTTGCGACCTTCATACACATTCCTGCTTTTCGGACGGAACCGATTCGCCTGAGGAGCTTGTAAGGGCGGCAAAGACTGCGGGTCTTTCTGCCGTTGCCCTTTGCGATCATAACACGGTATCGGGGCTTCCCGATTTTATAAGAGCCGGCGCCGAGGCAGGCATCGAGGCAGTTCCCGGTATCGAGTTTTCCGTGGATTATAACGGGCACGAGCTTCATATGCTGGGGCTTTTCATCGCTCCCGAGCATTACGGGGACGTAAAAAAGCTTCTTGAAACCGTGAGAAAAGACAAGGAAAGATCGAACATCGAGCTTGCAGAGGCGCTGAGAGCCGCAGGCTACGACATTGATTATGACGAGATCAAGGCAAAAAGCGGTGAATACGTGAACCGCTCTCATTTTGCAACGGAGCTTCTTGAAAAGGGCTACGTAAAAAGCACGAAGGAGGCGTTCGATACCTGTCTCAGTCCGGATGGCGGCTACTACAGGGAGCCGGGAAGGCTTCTTGCCCTGGACGTTATAAAATTCGTAAGGAGCATCGGTGCCGTGCCCGTTCTTGCTCATCCCTTTCTTAATCTTTCGGAGGGAGAGCTTTGCGATTTTTTGCCAAATGCCAAGGCGGCGGGGCTTGTGGGTATGGAAACGGATTATTCTGAGTTCGATGGGGAGAAAACTGCCCTTGCAAAGGAGATCGCCGAGCGCTTCGGGCTTCTGAGAAGCGGCGGCAGCGACTATCACGGAAAAAGAAAGCCCGATATTTTTATAGGCTGCGGAAAGAATAATCTTCGTATCCCCTACAGCTATCTTGAAGGTCTGAAGGAATTGAGGAAGAACCAATGAAAAAGCGGGCAATAATTATATCTGCTTGTGTAGCTTTTCTGCTTATTTCAGCCTTTGCAGTCTTCCTTCTCGTATGGAACGGTATAATTCCCCTGAATGCAACTGCCGACGAAAAGTATCCCGTCCGCGGTGTTGACGTATCCCACTATCAAGGAGAAATCGATTGGGCGGTTCTGGCGGCTGAGGATATAGATTTTGCGTTTATTAAAGCTACAGAGGGAAGCATTTTCGTTGATCCTGAGTTTGAGTATAATTTCAGCGAAGCGAGAGCTTCCGGGCTTTGCGTGGGTGCGTATCACTTTTTCAGCTTTGACAGCCCTGCAAAAACTCAGGCGAAAAACTTTACTGATACTGTGAAGCCCTTTGACGGAATGCTGCCTCCCGTAGTGGATTTCGAGTTTTACGGCGATAAGGAGAAAGATCCGCCCCCAAAGGAGGAGGTGTTGCAAGCTCTCGATGAGCTTCTTTCGATCCTTTATGAACATTACGGATTAAAGCCCATAATCTATGCTACGGAAATCTCCTACGATACGTACCTCGCAGGAGATTACGGGGAATACGATATATGGATAAGAAACGTCATCACCCGACCGAAAATGTCAGATGGGCGTGAATGGACCTTCTGGCAGTACACCAACCGCGGACTTCTCGACGGCTACGATGGCGAGGAGAGATTTATAGATATCAACGTTTTTGCGAAAAGCGAGGAAGAGTTTAAAAGCTACCCGAGATATAGGGAATAAAAATGCTGCGGCACATCTGAAATGGCCGCAGCATTTTTTCATTATTACTTTCTCAGGGATTTCAGAAGAGCGATCTCCCGTGCGTATCCGTCAAGCTCGTTTGGAGTTTCGAGATAGAAGGGAAGATGGCTGATACGGGGATCGTTGATGATGCCGGCTATGCCGTCAAGACCGAGAAATCCGTCGCCGATCTTTTCGTGCCTGTCCTTTGCGGCGCCCATCGGGTTCTTTGAATCGTTCAGATGAATTGCATACAGTCTGTCAAGTCCGATAATATCGTCAAAGGCTTCAAGAACTGCCTGTGTATCGTTTGCAATGTCATAGCCACCGTCGGAAATATGGCAGGTGTCGAGGCAGACTCCCACGTGGGGGCGGCGGTCGGCGTCCACGGAATCGATGATGGCCCTTATCTCCTCAAAGCTTCTACCTATCTCGCTGCCCTTGCCTGCCATGGTCTCGATAAGCACGCGGGTGCTCTGACCGGGGGTGATGACCTCGCGAAGAAGCCTTGCACAGTTTGCGATTCCTGCCTCTGAGCCTATTCCAACGTGGCTTCCGGGATGGAAATTGTAGAGCGCTCCGGGAATATCCTCAAGCACCTCCAGATCCTCCTTCATGGAATCTCTGGAATAGTTCCATATGCGTTCCTCTGCGGAGGCGGGGTTGAAGGTATAGGGCGCGTGGGCCAGGGGAGGAGCAAAGCCGTTTTCTGTCATCAGTGCAACAAGGGCGCTCACGTCCTCCTTTGCGGGGCGGCGGAAGCCTCTTCCTCTGGGGTTTCTTGTGAAATACTGGAACGTGTTCGCTCCTATGGAAAGAGCTGTCTTTCCCATTGCCTCGTATCCGCCGGAAACGGAAAGATGGCATCCTATATAAAACATAAAGCTACCTTGCCTTTCATTCATATACGCATTAAGTATACCATATCCGCGCCGCTTTTGCAACTGTTTGACAAACAGCATATCATTTGTTATAATTGGATAGTATAGAAAAAAGAGGGGGAGAGGCAAATGAAGGCTGTCGGCGGATTTTTCAAGCGGCTGTGGAACGGGATAGTGCGCTTTTTTCAGATGATGGCTGAGGACCAGATAACGGTCTATGCGGCACAGGCGGCCTTTTTCATAATCGTATCAGCCGTACCCTTCTCCATTATTCTTATCGGAATCGCAAGATACGTTATAGATACGCAATGGCTTCTGAACCTTATTTCCAAGCATCTTGAGGGAGAGTTCGGTGCGCTGGTCTCCTCTCTTGTTGGGGAGGTTGTGGAAAGGACGGGCGCTCCTCTCTTTTCCGTTACCGTTATTACCGTTATCTGGAGTGCATCGAGGGGCGTTTTTTCCGTAACAAGGGGAATCGGCCAGGCGTATGGGGTTCATATCAAGGAAAATTTTATGCTTGATATCCTCAGATCCCTTATTTATACGCTTTCCTTTGTCCTTATGATAATCCTCACTCTTATCGCGCTGGTCTTTGCAGAAACGATCATCATTGCGGCGAGGGCATATTCTCCCCTTCTAACGGTCGTTTTCAATATAATCAAGGACTGTGCTCCCGTCATACTCACGGTATTGCTGACGCTGTTTTTCTCTTTTATTTTCGATACGGTTTCGAGAAAGGGACGCAGCTTTTCGAGGGCGGAATATAAGGGCCTTTCGGGAAAGCTCCCCCGAGGATTTCTGGCACAGCTTCCCGGAGCTGCATTTGCGGCTCTTGGCTGGGTGCTCTGCTCATACTTTTTCTCCCTTTATATCCGATATTTCCCCGGATTTTCATACCTTTACGGAAGCCTTACTACGCTTATGCTTCTGATGATGTGGATCTATTTCTGTATGTTTATCCTTATGCTCGGTGCAGAGGTAAATAAGATAGTGTTTTACAAATGGAATATCGGTAAGCTTCACAAGGATTACGTTATCAGAAAAAGGCAAAGGAAGGTCGCGCTGTCCAGAGTAAGAACGTATTCCACGTCCTTCGGCAGAAAGAAGAAAAAATAATAAACGGGCTGTCGCATTTTCGACAGCCCGCGGTTTTTGTTCGTCAGAACTTGATAACTGTATTCGTTTTTGCAGACTCAAATGCTGCCATAATGACCTTCATAACAACTCTCATCTGCTCGTGAGTTACCAGCTGCTCGCACTTTCCGTCGATAGCATCGCAGAAGTTGCGATAGTAGTCGTGAACGTCGATCTGAGGACGCAACTCAACGTAGCTCTCGATGGTACGGTCAGTTCTGGGAGCCATAGTCTTGGAAAGACCGTTTGCGGTCTTTGTGGGGCGGATGTTATCGTCGTCAGCAAATGCCGTGCATCTTGTGATGTGGATAGAATCCGTCCAGCTACCGACCATAGCCGTACCGGTGGTGCCTCTCATATACATAAGAGGAAGCTGGATGAAGTTATACGTGCAGATCTCCACGTGAAGGTGGGGACCGCTCTTAAGCTGAATATCGATGAAGCAGCCGTCGTCAACGGGCGCGCCTGTAAGATAGTCGAATCTTGCATAAACGCTTTCAACGTCATAGCCAAGCATCCAAAGCTGCTGGTCAAGCATATGAACGCCCCAGTCGTAAAGCATACCGCCGCCCTTTTCAACTGTTTTTCTCCAGTCTCCGGGGATACCGTGGTCGCCGTGAACGCGGGACTCAACGCTGATGATATCGCCGATAGTGCCCTCATCGCAAAGCTTCTTCATTCCCAGGAAGTAGTCGTCGTAACGACGGTTCTGGTGAACGGAGAATTTTTTCTGATATTTCTCAGATGCCGCGATCATTCTTTCGAGGGATTCGCAGGAGAGGGTAACGGGCTTTTCGCAGATAACGTGCTTGCCTGCCTCCATTGCCGCGATGGCAATAGATTCGTGAACGTCGTTGGGCGTTGCGATAACGATGATCTCAATAGACTCGTCGCCGAGTATCTCTTCAAGGGTATCGTAAACCTTGTATCCGTCCTCACGTGCTTTCTCGTTCTTTTTGGGATCAATATCGTGGATCGCCACGACCTCGCATACGTCGCTTACCTCAAAGGGGATGGCGTTACAATATGTGACACCCTGGATGCTGCAAACGTGCCACTGACCCATACCGCCGTAACCGACTACGCCGACCTTCTTTTTCATAGAAATCACCTTGCCTTTCCAAGCTGTCGGAAATATGCGTGACAGCCGTCTGAAAACTGAATAAGATTTGAAATTTCAGACTATTGATTTTCTCTATGAGAATAAACATCAAGCTTATTATACCAACTGAGTCGGCAAAGTCAATAAAGTTTCGGATTTTTTTATCGATGTTCGGACAATTTTTTTGTCAATTGTGCCTAATTATGCCTTTTTTGAAGCAAAACGGGGAATAAGGGAGAGAACTGTAGCCACAATTGCACCTGCAGCCGTTGCGATAATAACTCCCGTCCAGTTTACGTTTGCGATGCCCGTTATATCAAATTCTCCGCTTTCAGCGTTCTGCAGCTTTGAGAATACTGATGCCACGTCAAAAACAAGGGACGCGAGAAGGGCGGCACCGCCGATATAGGAAAGCCAGGTGAGCTTTGGCGCATTTTCCTTTTTAACGGGGGTAAGACGGGGAGTTGAAAAATTGAGAACTCCTCCGATATAGAATGCCGCAAGGCAGAGCACTATGGTCTCGGGGATCATATAGGTTGCGTTGTACACAAAGGAGTAAGTAAGAGCAGACGCCGTAGGAATGGAAAGTCCTGCCCAAACCGTTGCGCCGGAAATAACGTGGCAGACGTATCTGAGAGCGCCCGTAAGGAGAGCGCCAAGAACAAGTGCTGTCTTCTGGCTTTTCATATTCTTGAATACGCCTGCAAGACCGATGAGGGCAAATGCAAAAAAGTAGTCAAGAAGAATAACTGCCGCAATGCTCTGCCAGCCCGTAACGTAGCTGAGCACGCTTGTACCGAGAATAAACTGCATAACGCCGTGAACAGAGGCAGTAAGAAGTCCCCAGCCCGTGCCGTGTCTGTATGCAATAAGCAGAATGGGCAGCATTGAAGCAAAGGTGATACTGCCGCCGTAGGGCAGATCAACCAGCTTCAGAAGGCTGAGTATAGTTGCGAGAGCGATCATAATTGCACTTTCGCAAAGCTTAAGAGTGACCGAAACGTTTTTTTGTGTTTTCATAAATACTTTCCTTTCTTTTTCCGAAAGTGAAAGAAGCATCAAAAAAACCTCTGCGGCTGCAGAGGTTAAAAAAGCAATATATGCTCAATGCTCCCTACGCCGGAATTACCCGTATCAGGTTAAAGGGTTCGGCCGTCGCCGTCTCAGCCGCTTTCGCAGCACCCCTGTATTGAATTGTGGTGATCACCGTGAAAAATTATAGCACTCTCCCCGTATCTTGTCAAGAAGTTTTGTAATATTTTAGCATAGAGGGGGCGAATGCTTGAAAATTCGTCGGATCTGGGTTATAATTGAGCAAATGAACGTTCAAATTCGGGTTTATCGGGGAGAGGGACGGGGATGCAAAGAACTTTTTTGAAAAAAAGTTCTCTGCACTCTCAAAAAACTTCAACTATTGGTGTAGCTGAACTTTACAAGGCAAAAGTTGCAGGGCAAAGCCCTGCGGCGCTTATAGCGCCAGCCACCGCAGATAAGAGCAGAAAAATGAGCGAGCTCATTTTTCTGCTCTTATCTAAGCGTTGGCTTTTGCCTTTTCGTTATCTTTGTCCTTTTTGAGGTTTCTTTGCTACTTTCTTTTTCTAAAGAAAGTAGGTTACCCCCTATAAACCCGAATTTGAAGGTTTGGTTCGCGTGCAGATGGCGGGAGCAGCAAGCCGCTCCCCTACGATATCGTGAGTGCAAACACACCGACAAACCCGAATTTATCCCACCCTTTTTCAAAGTTTTTTGGAGTGCAGAACCTTTTTTTCAAAAAAGGTTTTGCGTCCCCGTCCCCCCTATAAACCCGAATTTGTGTTACAAAACAGAAAGGTAAAAAATGAAAAAGCAGACGCAGAGGGAGAAGAATCCCTATAAAAACAGCGATTCCAACAAGCGTTATCAGACCTTTGATTATTATATGAAGACGCGCTTTGGGGGGAAGTGCGCAAAAATCTCCCTTGATGCAGGCTTTTCCTGCCCGAATATTGACGGAACCGTTGGCTACGGCGGATGTATATACTGCTCCGGTGGCTCTTCAGGTGCTTTGGGGACGGGCGCTTTACGGGAGCAGTATGATGCCGGAGTTGCGGCGATAGCGTCAAAATGGGCCGTCAGCCGCTTTGTTCCCTATCTTCAGGCCCATACGAATACCTACGCTCCAATTGATGAGCTGAGAAGGATATACGGTGAGGCGGCATCCTTCCCCGGTGCGGTAATGCTTGCCATTGCTACAAGGGCCGACTGCCTTTCGGATGAGGTGATCGCCCTTCTCGTTGAAACCTCAAAAAAGATCCCGCTTCTTGTAGAGCTGGGGCTCCAGAGCGTTCACGATGCCACGGCAGAGATAATAAACCGAGGACACACCTACGGGCAGTTCCTTTGGGGATACAATCGACTGAGGGATGCCGGAGGCGATATTTCCATAACCGTCCATTTAATAAACGGGCTGCCCGGGGAGAGCACCGAAATGATGCTTGAAAGCGCCCGCGTGCTTTCAGCGCTTCGCCCCCATATGGTAAAGCTTCATCTTCTCCATATCCTCAGGGATACTCCCCTTGAGAGGATGTACGAATCGGGGGAATATACCACCATGGAAAGAGACGGGTATATCGATACCGTCGTCCGCCAGATCGAGCTTTTCCATCCCGATACCGTGATCGCCCGGATCACGGGAGATGCTCCGGGCGACTCTCTCGTTGCCCCCGAATGGTGCCGCAAAAAAACTGCCGTTGCCAATGATATTGACAAGGAAATGTTTGTAAGAGATACTTATCAGGGACGCTGTTTTCATTAAAACGACATATTTACAGCAAATATCCTGTTTGTACACAGAAAAGCAACAAAAAAACAGATATTTGCTGTTGATTTTTTAGTATGATAATGTTACAATAAATTGAAAATACATTTATTGTTAATGGAGTTTTTATGAAATACGGAAAGCGTTGGAGTATAAGCAAGGAAAAAAAGCAGGAGTATATTGACAGACTTCTTCCTCATCTGGCAGCCCTCAGAGCGAGAGCAGGCCTTTCACAGGATGAGCTTGCCGGTCTTGTGGGTGTGTCAAGACAGACATACTGCCTTACCGAGTCAGGCGCAAGATCCCTTTCATGGAACACCTATCTTTCTATCGTGATGTTCTTTGATTACAACTGCAGAACTCACGATCTTCTCCGTGGCATCGGAGCCTTTCCCGAGGACCTTTTCTATCAGTTCAATCCCGGAGAGGATAAGACTCCCGAAAGCTCGTTTTCTACAGTCCCCGAGCTGGATGCCCTGTTCTCAAAGCTGGATGACGGCGGCAAGAATTCCGTAAGAGCATCCCTTGCCTGCGAATATGCAAGATGCCAGTCTTTTGATAAAGCTGAGACCGTAAAGCTTCTGAACGAGCTTATCGCAAACAACTGATATAAATAAGACCTTGCCGACGCTCATTGAGCAGCAAGGTCTTATTATTTTTTTATTTATTCGCATCGTCAGCAGTCATTTTTTCTTCGGCAGGATCTTCAGATTCCGATTCTTTTGTAACTGAAGGCTGTGTGGTTGGGGAGGGCTCCGGCTCGTTATCGGTCTTTTTCGTTTTCTTAACGATTATGAAGACCGCTGCAAGGATTATTGCTCCAAGGGCGATTGCAGAGATTCCGGCAACAATGACCGCGGTGCTTTTACTGATAGAAGGCTCGAGCTTCTCGGAAAAGATCTTTCCGCAGCCGTTTTCGCAGGCGTATTCCACGCTTCCTGCAGAAAGGGCTGTTGCCTCGGTTTTTTTCAGGGGCTTTTCGCTCTTTTTATGTCCGAGAGCCTTGACGGTCTCCTCCTCCTTATGTCCGCAAACGGAGCAGGTAAGGAGTGCTTTGCCATCCTTTTCGCAGGTAGCGTTTTCTATGAAGCTTCTGTCGAAGGTATGCCCCGTTGCTTCTGTTACGGTATCCTCAATATAGCCGCAAGCTGTACAGATCTTTGTAAGCTTTCCGATTTCCGTACAGGTGGGCGCGGTATTATTTGTTATTTCAAGGGTATGACCTGTCTTTTCGATGACCTCATCAATGAGAACGTTGCATCGCAGACAGTTACCCTTTTTGCTTCCGTTCTCAGTGCAGGTGGGAGGTGTGATCGCGCCATCGGGGAGGGAGTGACCGAGGGCTTCAAAGACGTCAGTCTCCTCAAAGCCGCAGGTGGTGCATTTTTTATCCTGAGAGCCCTTTTCGGTACAGGTAGGATCAGTCTTTGAAACGATACTGAAGCTGTGTCCGGTGGCCGCTTCCTTGTCGGTGTAGCTGTGGGAGCAAACGGAGCACTTGTACGTGTTGCCGCCGCTTTCGGTACAGGTGGGAGCTGTGTAGCCAACGTATTCGTAGCTGTGGCCCTCAGCCTTGACGGGCTCGGTAAAGGAGCTTTGGCAGGTCTTGCATTTCCAGGTCTGGTAGCCGTCAGTGGTGTGAGTGGCTTTTACGTCGGCTACCAGCTCGTAGGTGTGATCGTTTGGAGCGGGGATGGTCTCGGTGTACATATGTATCTCGCCGTCCCAGCCCTTATCCTTGAGATTCTGGGTGATGCGGCATTCCAGCACCCTTTTTCCGTCCCGTCCGCAGGAAGCGGGGGTGTACTCCTTCGTTACCCAGTAATGATTGGAGGGGGCGGCCTCAAGGGAGACTACGTTTTTTCTGTGGGCACATACTGAGCAATGCTCGCTCATCTTTCCCGTATACATACAGTTTGAGGGGAAATCGCGGCGGCTTGCGGAATAGACGTGGGTATGATTGGTGTAATAATCGATGATAGCCTGTGCCTCAGCCTTAGCGATCTTAGAGAGCGCGCCGTCGGCACAGATTATGTTTGAATCCCCTGCGTTTGAAAAGTATCCGTGTTCAACGATAATTGAGGGGATGCCGAACTTTGCGCACCAGGTGGGGATACCGTAGTAGTCGGAGAGGGTGCCGAGGGAGGGATCCTGACAGTCCCACTGGCGGTCAAAGTTCCAGTAGTAGCCGGCGTTGTCCTCTCTGCGGCGGACACCGTTGTTGGAGAGCCCCGTGGCGGTGGAAATATTACGGGCAATGGATCCGGAAAGGGATACCGCGGCGTAGGTATCGAATACTGAGGTATAGGTGGTAACGCCGTGGACCGAGGGGTTGGGATTTCCGTCAAAGTGAAGGCTTATGAGAATATCGGCGTTATAGCTGTTTGCAACCTCGGCTCTCTGAAAAAGCTCAAGATCGTAGTCGCCTGTTCTCGTCAGATAAACGTTGAAGCTGCCGTTGGCCTCAAGCTCAGTCTTTATGAGCTTTGCAAGCTCAAAGGTATAGGTCTTTTCGGCGATCCCTCTTGTGGATGCACCTACGTTCGTGCCTCCGTGGCCGGGATCGAGCACTACGGTGATCTTGTCAACTCCCGAAAAAGCGCCGTCGGCTTCAGTTGCAAAGGCGGGGAGGGATACAAGGATCATCAGAGCACAAAGGATAAGAGCTGAGATTCTTTTCATATATTTATAACTCCGTTTAAACACAATTACATACAATTATATCACCTTCGACAGCATTCGTCAATCGGAAGAGGAATATATTTATATGCAATGCGAAGGGAATTTTCGCAGATGCCCGTGGACGGCGGTACTTGACAAAACGGGATATATGAGTATAATTAACCTGTATACTGACGTGAACGTGCAAGGAAAGGAATGACCGGATTTATGAAAAAAATATCTTTACTTCTTGCTTTATGTATGCTCGTTACGGCAATGCTGACGGCTTGCTCTGACAAGTATGCTTCTTCCGAGGCCGATGATTATCAGGAGTATCTTGAGCTTGTTTTAAATTCCAAGAGCTTTATGCCTGTCCTGGATGATCTTGGAGAATATACTTCCTTTGAAGCGACGTACAAGCATTCCCGAACAGCTATTCTTTATCAGCTTGATACGGTTGGGCTTTTCGTAACGTATGAGGATGCAGATGAATTTGAATACTGTCTTGAGGAGCTTGAATCAGACTACAGATTTTTCGAGGATTATCCTGATGAGGGCGAAACTGACTATCTTTGCGAGGCAGGCGGATACAGCATCAGAATGGTAGATGCCGAGTACGAGCTCGAGGTCTACAAGAGTGCGATGCTTATCGGCGTTGATGAGGAAAAGCAGAAGATCTGCTATCTTTTCTATTATGACCCCGATATGGACGTGCTCGGAGATCTTGACGGATACGTAAAAGAGCATTTTTATCTGAGATAAATTGAAAACACAAAAAAACAGCTACCGATTCGGTAGCTGTTTTTTCGTTATTTTTAAGATCAGTCGTCGTCTTCAACCTTTGCGTTAGCGATGATCTTCTGAGCCTCGTTCTGAGGAACCTCCTCGTAGCGGATGAACTTGTAAGTATAGGATCCGCGGCCCTGAGTCATAGCGCGAAGGATGATGGTGTATTCCATCATTTCAGCGTAGGGAGCCTCTGCCTCAACGATAGTGTAGCCCTTGCGGTCTGCGTCGGGGTTCATGCCCATTACACGGCCGCGGCGCTTGTTAAGGTCGCCCATAACGTCACCAACCATATTTTCGGGAACGGAGACCTTGAGCTCGCCAACGGGCTCGAGGAGCACGGGGGATGCCTGGGGAAGACCGTTCTTATAAGCAAGCTTTGCAGCAAGCTTGAAGGAGATCTCGTTGGAGTCAACGTCGTGGTAAGAGCCGTCGTAAAGGTCAGCCTTGAGGTTAACTACGGGGTATCCTGCGAGAACGCCCTTCTGCATAGCCTCGAGAAGTCCCTTTTCAACTGCGGGATAGAATCCCTTGGGAACTGCACCGCCTACAACGGACTGAGTGAAGGTGAGGCCTTCCTCGTCGCCGCGTGTAAACGTGATACGAACGTGACCGTACTGGCCGGAACCGCCGGACTGCTTCTTATGCTTACCTTCTGCCTGAACGGTTTTTCTGATAGTCTCGCGGTAGGGGATTCTGGGTGCTGCGTACTCAACCTTTGTACCGTAGCGGTTCTTCATCTTGGACTTAACTACCTCAAGGTGAATATCGGACATACCGGAGAGTGTGAGCTGCTTTGTTTCAGCGTTGTTCTCGTAAACGAGGGAGGGATCCTCCTCAAGGATTCTTGCGATAGCTGTGGAGATCTTATCCTCATCGCCCTTAGCTGCGGCAACAACTGCCTTCTTCATATGAGCCTCGGGGAATTTAACGCCAACGTAGGAGATTACCTTGCCCTGGCAGAGAGTATCGTTCGTGCAGGTATCGTTAAGCTTTGTCATAACGCCGATGTCACCGCACTGGAGCTCGTCTACCTCAGTCTGCTTCTTACCGCGGATCATATAGATATGACCGGCCTTTTCCTGACCGCCTGTGCGTGAGTTTGTGAGAACCATATCCTTCTTGAGGGTACCGTTCATAACTTTGAACATTGTGATCTTACCGTACTGATCGGCAATGGTCTTGAATACGAAGATGGAGCAGTCGCCTGCGGGCTCGATGGGCTTATCGGCAACGAACTCATCAACGATGATCTTTTCGTTCTTCTTGGCTGTGATTCTGGGGAAGGAGCCCTTGATAGCCGTAACGAGAGTACGAACGCCCCACATATTGGGAACGGAGCCGCAGTATACGGGAACTACGTCACCGACGATGATAGCCTGGTGGAGAGCCTCGACAGCCTCGGCGCTGGTAATTACCTCGCCGTCGAAGAACTTAGCCATAAGGTCGTCGCTTGTTGTAGCGATAGCCTCGTTGAACTCCTCAAGATATGTTTCAACGATACCGTAAAGATCGGAATCCATCTCGATATCGGAACGGCGGCCCTTTTCGTCAAATACGAATGCCATTCTCTCTGCAAGAGAAACGTATGTCATTCTGCCCTTGTACATTACGGGAACGTTTGTGAGACAAGCCTTGCGTCCGAACTTTTCGCGGATCTCGCCAAATACTCTTTCATAGTCTGCTTCGGGATCATCAAGCTTATTGATGAAGAATGCAACGGGAAGGCCTGCCTTGGTAGCCTTTTCCCAAGCGAGCTCTGTACCGACCTCAACGCCTGCCTTACCGTCAACCACGATAACAGCCGCGTCAGCCGCACGGAGACCCTCCATTGTCTCGCCGATAAAATCGGGAGAGCCGGGAGTGTCGAGAATGTTGATCTTATGATCGTGGTACATAAATCCGATATTGGAAAGGGAAACGGAGGAGCCTCTTGCTACTTCCTCGGGGTCGTAGTCAGATACTGTATTTCCGTCAGAAACCTTACCCATTCTGTCAATATCGCCAACAGAGTAAAGCATAGCCTCGCAAAGGGAGGTCTTACCGCTTCCGCTGTGGCCGAGAAGTACTACGTTTCTGATTTCTTTTGTGGTAATTGCCATTTGTATGTCTCCTTAATTTAATATCGTACAAGTGTCCGAAGAGCGGACCATACATCTATTATACATTGATTCTCAGGGATATGCAAATACATATTGCCCTATGACTTGTAGAAATCGCAGGGTACTATTTGTGCAACATTCACAAGAAAACGGCTGAAAACCCCCGTGAAATGAAATATGAGAGTGCGAATGATACGGGGAAGGTGGCGACCCAGGCGCAGCATACGAGGAGAAATGCCGACCTGTCAGTCTGCCCACCGAGGAAACGGGTGGCGGCGGCAAGGGAGGTCATCTTCAGGTGAGTGGTGCTGGCAGGGACTCCGAGAGCCGTCAGAATGCCCATGGCGAGGGCACTGCCAAGGTCTGAGGCAAGGGCTGACCTCGTGTCGGCGACGGCCATTTCCGTGCCCATTTTTCTGATTATCCGCCCTCCGAAAAGGGTTCCAAAAGCCATAAAGGCGGCACTTGCAATTATTGCCGGTACTTTGTGGCTCGTGGAGAGGGCAGAAAAGGACAGAATAAGTGCAAGAAACTTCTGCCCGTCCTGTGCACCGTGAAAAAATGAGGAAAGGGCGGCTGAAATTATAACGGGAATCCGGAAGGAGTCGCCCCTTCTTTTTTGGAAAATACGGGCAAGTATCACGGAAAGCAATGCCGAAAGAAGTGCGGCGGGGATGATGGTAAGGATCAAAAAAGCAAGACGGGGAAGAGATACCGTGCCTCCGAGGGCAAGAGCCGCACCTGCGGAGGCCGAAAGAAGAGCGTGACCCTCGCTTGTGGGAAGGCCCAGCACCCACGCCGCTCCCGACCATAGGGCAACGGCGAGAAGAGAGGATACTATCCCCGCCACCGCACCCCCCTCGGGAAATGAAAAGACGGCGGCAGAGCTTTCGGCAACGAAAGGAAAGAAAAAAGCGAAAACAACACAGCCGAAAAAGGTGAGAACGGCAGACATAACGGCGGCCGACCTCAGAGTCATTGCCCTTGAGGAAACCGCCCCCGTTACGGCGTTTGCACAGTCCGTAGCCCCGTCTATAAACAGCGCCGCGGCGAAAATGATAAATGACAGAATCATAAGTAGCCTTTCTTAATTGAAAACTTCAAATTCGGGTTTATCGGGGAGGGGGAACGGGGGACGCAAAACCTTTTTTGACTTGAATTGTCAAGTCAAGTGCAACAAAACGCCGGAAAAAAGTTCAAGAGGAGATTTCCAACCAAGGCATTTGCGAGGACGAGTATTTAATTTGAGAGCAAAATCACACAGTTGATCG
>SVTD01000022.1 GCA_015063955.1 Oscillospiraceae bacterium
GATAACGGACATAATAATTTTGACGATGTGAATACATGCATTTTGCGAATTGAACTAACACACGGATTACTGTTATCTCACGGAACTCGTTATGATATTGATTTTTCTAAGTGACTGACCAATTCCCATTTATCGAACTGTAGCAACGGCGCGGGGCGTGAGCTCCGCGCTTTTCTTTCCTTCTCTTGGTATTTCATTATAGTATACCTATACCTGTTGCTGTTGCCTATGCTTAGGTCGAGGCTTCTAAGTAATTTAATATTACAAAATAAAAACTCCTTGAGAAATCAAGGAGTCTTTTTGTTTTTGTATGATCAGTCGTCGAGCCACTCAAAGAAATCGTTAACGTATTGCTTTTCGTCCTCGGTCCAAGTGTTGGGGTCCTTCTGGAAAACGTCATCGTATTTATCGTAGTATGATGTGGTGTCGGATGCGATCATGGCAACAGCGTACAGCACGAGCATAAGAACGAAAACGCCACAAATGATCTTTACTTTATTGAAGGTAACCTTAATTGCTTCCTTCTTCTCCCTATCAAAGACGGTGCCCTCTGTGCTTTTGCCAAAGAGCAGGGGGAGATAATAAAGAGCGATGAAATAAAGGAAGCTTCCGTATATGTTAAGCATACTTGAGAAAGACTGAACAACAGATATAGATCCGAAGACAGCAATAAGTCCGGCTGCAACAAAGAAGAATATCTTTGAGGTGGGATATCCGGGATTTTCGCCTTTGAGGGCAATGTATACCTTAATAAGCATTATAATAAAGAAAATATCAATGATCAGGTTGAACAGGCAGAATAGGACAGGCAACCAATCGTTGCCGTGGATGAGCATATGAAAAATTTGTTTGCCGTTTAAATAAATAGACCATATTCTCACCGCAGCCGCAACCAGGCAGGTTATACCGATGATCTTATCTGCAGCTTTGAGTTTGCCTGTTTCGTGCAGGATAAGCATAATAAAAATAATAACGGGTGCCAAACCCGCCGCAAGGCTCAGGGCAGAGAAAGGAATAGTAAGGAGCGTCTTGATGCTTGTGAGTGCACGTATAAATCTTATGACTGACCCAAGGATAGGCATAAGATGAAGAAGGATATAGATTCCCAAAAGAAGAAGGGGAAAGTTTACCTTTTCCTTGATCGTATTAAGAAGCTTGTTGTTCATTTTTATCTCCTGATAGTTATTTTTTACATTATATCATAAAAAAGACAATCAAGTCAATAAAAACAGGGGATAGTTCTGTGTCTTGTGTTAATTCAGAATTCAGCCGCAGGTTTTGATTACTGTTGCAGTAGCGTATGCTTCGGTCGAGGCTTGCAAGTAATAAGAAAAATGGTCGCTTTTTGAAAAAAGCTCCGCAAAAACTTTAATAAAAAACTGGACACATCATTTTAGAGTTTAGCTCTGTGATGTGTCCAATCTTTTTTGCGAGGTTTTATGATGAAAAGGCTGAAAATGACAGCAACAGAAGCCATCACTTTTGAAGAGGAATGCAACAAGTATCTTGACAAATGCCGCGGCCGCAATCTGAGAGAGGGACGATCAAAATCGACCGGAGACAACTATTACTTTTGCTTTTTTACAGCCTATTTTTTTATTGAAAATTGCTCAAAACTTGAAAAATAGAAATCTTGTGCTATAATGTATACAAACATAAAAAGAAAGGTTATTTGTTTATGGTACACGGAGATAGGGTGAAGTTCACTTATAAAAACATATTTGGCGTGGAAAATCAGGACGTTATAGTTCTTTCAGATGACATTATGAGTGAAATCGTGATGTCTGATGAAGACGTTCATCAAAGATTGACTGCTGATTTTCGCAGATTTACCGTTCAGGAGATGAACGAGGGCGGAATTATTTTTGCGGCTCGAAATCTTTTGAAAAAGTATCCCGAGGCATTGGAAATTTCCATGTGGAGAGTGAACGGGAGCAGCGAAGAGAATGAAACACACAATGCGCCCTATGGCAACGGTTGTGATACGAATCCGGCAGCAGATGACACGTACACGCCTTATCATGAGAAAAACAACAGCACAAATATTAAAAAATCCTCAGGTACTGCGAAAAAAGCGGTCATTGCTGTGGCAGTTCTTTTAGTTGCAGCTTTGATCGGCTTCGGCGTGTATTGGTTCTTTATTAAGGATTCTGATGGTTCTGACGGTGTAAAGGATAAGGAAGAGGAAACTACTGCGCCCGAAACTGAGCAGAGTGAGCATATTCACGATCACGAGGATGAGGACGAGGACGAGGACGAGGAAACAGGAGAAACAACTGCACAAGAGGAGGATGAAAAAGTAGAAGAAATCGATATAAGAGATTACGTTGGCTTCTGGCATATGGATGATGTTTTGGAAAAAGAATTGACTATCATTAGGGAAAGAAACGGCAGCGTATATTTCTCTCTTGAATATTACGATTCAGATAAGATCACAGATGTTGCTGCAGAGCTTCGCGGAAGAATTGCATCCTTTGCTCTGGCAGATGGCGATACTATAATAAACGGTGAACTGATCTTTGGGGACGGCACTGTTACAGTTAGTATTCTTGAATCAACACGACAGGATATGCCTTCTGAAATGATGGTATTTAATGTTTGGGGAAGGACTTCAACCTTACCTTTGGAAGAAGACAAGGAGGACGACACTACTGACGATCCCGGTGAGAATACTGAGGAAGAAATCGGAAAAGTAAACACGGATACTCCTTACAAGGTTGTTATTGCAAATGGCGGACTCAATATGAGGAGCTCCCCCAGCACTACATCAAGCGTGCTTACTCTTATATCCAACGGAGCTATTGTTTCCGTTGAAAAGGTGGAGAACAACTGGGCATACGTATACTACAACGGCAATTACGGCTGGTGCTCCTGCGATTATCTGTTCTATCCCTATGAACATTACGGAGCGCCAATACGTTCTGCAATCGTGCGATGCACAGGAAATGCTGAAATGGTGTCTGATGACTATATCGAAAAAGATCTGGTCTACACCGATATTCCCAACGGTACAACGGTGTCTGTGTATATTATTGAGGGTGACAAGGCATTTATAAAATACAACAACATATACGGTTGGTTGCCCCTCACATATCTTGAGCTTCAGTGATTTTGAAAAGGAGATGCCTCGGCATCTCCTTTTGCATTATTCAATATAAGTAACCTTTCCGTTTTCCTCGACGCTGATGGTAACAAGGTGAGCGCATTCCTCAACATAGTGCTTGAAATCATAGAAAACAGAAAGCAGCTTTTCACTGTATTCGGGGTAAAAGGCTCTGACATTCTCATATCCGGTTATCACAATAGTCACTTTGTCGCGGGCAAGTTCACATAGGCAATCATAAAGCGCGTCAAGATTCGCTCCGTAATAATGAGGAAGATCAAGGCTTTCTTTCAGTATTCCATGCAGTTCTGAAAAAGAATTTATTTTTGAAAAATGTACTTTGTAGTTGAATATTTCCATGGTTGCCCTCAATTCGTTATTTTATAAAATGTTTTGTAATGGTCGTAGGTGACGAAAATCAGTCCGTCATTTGAATAAAGTATTCTTGAATCGTTTCTGTAGCCTGAAATATAGTCAATGTCGGCCTGTACCATATTCTATCATATTTTTGCGGTAATTTGCCCTCTTTGTTTGAAAAAATATCTCCGCCTATACTTTTTTCGGTAAGCTCAGAGTTTAACAGGCATCAGCAAAAGCACTCTGATAAGGGCAAGGAGAGATATACAGGCAAATAAAAAGGAGCGGTGGTCGCTCCTTTTTTGTTTGGCAATACGAAGATTGTCTTTGCGGTTTATTATTCGATTACGGATGTAGTAAAGCCTATACGGTTTACGAAAGATGATAATCCAACGGGAGGGTTATTTACGGTTGCGGTAACTGTAAATGTGTTACCTGCCTCGCACGTGCCATTCCATTCAAAGGAAGCAGTTTTAAGCGGAGTCTGATTTGTGGCATCACCGCTGAAGAGGTTGAGGTTTCCTTTTATGTGGCTGATCGTTTTTTTGCCGGTGTTTTCGAAAATGATGACAACAGTTTCGTCATTAGTCATATAACTGTCAATTCTGTCAACATCAAAGTCAGGCTTACTACTGCATCCGGTCAAGCATACAATTCCAAATACGAGAATGACAGCCAGAATAAGAGATATAGTTTTTTTCATTTTTTGACCATTCCTTTCTGTAAAAACATAAGACAATGTAATTTGCTTTGCCAAATTTTCCATTTTTTGATCAGTAAAGTTTTTTTGCTGTGCGGGTTATTGATCGAATACTCCTTTGCTTTTAACTTGAATACTCGCCGTTTTTTCGGGGCAGGGCAGGCAATTCAGGAAAAACCGAAATTTAAAATGTTATATCAAAATTGTATCACTGCATGCTCGAACCGAGGCTTGCAAGCAATCAACTGATAGTGAACACAGCCCCGTATTCGGGCGGCTCAAAAGATTAAAGAATCATACTTCGAAAAAGGTTTTGGGGGAATCTTTCTTAATGCCATAAATACCTTATGGGAAGAATTGCTATCTAAATAGATTTGAGATGAAAATTCTTCCGGTAAATAATGAGCGATCATTGTTTTGTTTTCATCGGAAAGCTTTATGAACCTTCCGTGAAAATTGAAGCCCCTGAGTTTTCCCTCTTCAAGCACTATCTCATCCTCGTGAAAACGTATTTCCACAGGATCACCGTCGGGCCCTCCTATGAGCATATCTCTGTCATATCCCGATGAATAAGCCTGAAATACCATTTCCCATGTGGAAAGGATCTCAGGTATTGACGGACTTGTGGCTATAGCGGAGATGTTTTCCTTAGGTACAACCTCTCCGTTTATATACAGTGAGGCACCAAAAACCAAGGGATTTGAGTCCTCTTTTTCGAATTTGATACTATTGAATGCATCAAGGTTTGTTATATGAACGCTTTTGAGAGAGGTGCATCCGGAAAAAGCATCATACCCGATATATTCAATTGGTTCGGGGATGTTTATGGTTTCAAGAGAAGTACAGCCGCTAAAGACTTCATGTTCGAGTTTTGTGATGTTCTTACCTAATCCTATCCGTTTATCTAATTTTTCAAGAAAAGAATCACCTTCAGGTTCTCTTTTTAAAGCAGGCATTCTTACTGTTTTCAGAGATGAGCATCCAAAAAAAGCAAAGCTATAGATAGATTTAACTGAATCGGGGATATAAATGCTTTCAAGGGATGAGCATCCGTAAAAGGCATAAGGTCCGATCTTTGCTACAGTTTCGGGTATGATGATGCTTACAAGATCCTTGAAACCAAAAAATGTACGGGCATTAATAAAATAAACTGAGTCCGGGATAACAACTTCTGTAACAGGATTTCCGTTTAAGTATATTGTTCCCCCATAGATCAACGGATGTGAAGTGTGGTCCGGACAGGACAAACCATCGAGAACGTGAGTATAATATATAAATTTTATATTCATCCAGGCTTCAATATTAGTAATGAAAACACTTTTGATAGAGGTACATTCAGAGAAAGCTTTATCGGAGATCACCACAACGGATTCGGGAATGTTTATACTTTCGAGCGCAGAACATCCTTCAAAAGTGCTTGTCTCAATCTCTGCAAGTCCTTCAGGCAGACGAACATCTTTGAGAGAGGAGCAATCCTTAAAGGCAGCTTGACCTATACTTGTAACGGAAGGGGGAATGTTGATTGATTTTATAAATGAACATCCTTCAAAAGCAAAAGGGGCAATGCTTGTGACGGAATCAGGGATAACCACGGTCTCGTCGGTTCCCGTGTATTCTTTTAATTCAAAATTTTCAATAGAAAAAACGGACATAATATATAGCCTCATGTGTGTTTGAGTTCTTTGTTTGGACAATCCGTGTCGCGGCAGCTATCGTCACCATCGTTGCTGTATTCCAGACCGTTGATGTCGAATATATTATCGCACTATCAGCACACCTTGATCTCGGTGTTGGCATTTGGATATATAAGTTGATTTTCTAATACTTATTTGTTTTGCTAACGGAATAGCAAGGAGCAAGAGAGTAGGCAAGTACGAACGAAAAATAGAATTGCATCTTACAAATTTCACTTTTTATAAGTATATCATATTCGAATATGTTAATCAAGAAGAACAGACTGATTAAGCCAACGCAAGAAGAGTATTACATATCAGGAAAAAGAAGGCAGATGCTTTACGCCGTCAGTTCCTCTCCTGCCTTCTTACAGAACGTGCAAAGAGCACTTGAAATGACGTATATAGTGTAATATAATGTAATTGTTAAATATATTGGTACGTTTTTTGAGAAATTTTGCATCCGCAAGCGGCGGCTCGGATGCCTGATGGAGGTACAGTATGAAAAAGGTGCTGTCTGTAATATTATCTGTGGTAATATTGATCTCGGTCATGCCTGCAGGGGCGTTTATCGTAACGGCAAGTGCAAAAGCCGAGGATTATTACACCTATACCGTTTCAAAGGGTGAAGCAACGATAACCGGCGTCGATACGTCCATATCAGGCGAGGTCATTATTCCTTCGACCCTCGGGGGCTACCCCGTTACAGTTATTGGCGAGTCTGCGTTTGAAGGCTGCAGAGGCATAACGAGCCTTACAATTCCCGAGGGAATTACAAGCATCGGCGATTCGGCGTTTAAGGGCTGCGCTTTCATTAACACGGTGAATTACAATGCCGTAAACTGTATAAGAACAACCTCCTGCTCTTATCCCGTTACCCCTGTTTTTGAAGGATGCGCGAGGATCACTACCGTAAATATCGGCGAAAACGTAAAAAGCGTGCCCGGATACACCTTTTACGGCTGTACCGGAATCACGACCTTAAATTTCAACGCCACGAAATGTGACAAAATGGGTATGCCCGTCGACAGCAGCTCGATCTCGGTCTATCCTGTTTTCACAGAATGTAAAAATCTCAAGACTATCAATATCGGCGAAAACGTTACGAAGATACCCGAGTGTGCATTTGCATATATGACCACCATTACGAGCTTTGTTATCCCCGACAACGTAACCGTTATAGGTAAAAGTGCATTTAAGGATTGCACTGCTCTGACCAGCGTCTATATCCCTGAAAGCATCACAAAGATCCCCTCAAACGCATTTGCTAATTGCTCGGCCCTCAGAAGCATTACTATTCCCGAGTCTGTTACCTCCGTAGGCACAAGTGCGTTTTACGGCTGCGAAAACCTTACGACAGTAAATTTTAACGCTGTTAACTGCACCGAGATGGGCTCGTCATACTATCCGGCCTTTCAATACTGCTCTGTTCTTAAAAACGTTAATATAGGTGAGCGCGTAACGAATATACCGGCGCTTGCGTTTGGGGAATGCAAGAAAATAGAGAGCGTATACATTCCCGACAGCGTAAAAACAATTGGCGAATCTGCATTTTCTGAGTGCACCGGTCTGAAAAGCGTAACGGGATGCAGGGGACTTACCGGGATCGGCGGTTCTGCGTTCTACGGCTGCACGGGGCTTACAGATATCGAGCTTCATGACGGATTGACAGAAATCGGCAAATCTGCATTCTATGGCTGTACGGGTCTTACAAGCCTCAGCCTGCCCGACAGTGTAATTACCGTTGGCCCCAGTGCATTCTATAACTGCTCAGGGCTTACGAGCCTCAGACTTCCCGACAGTATAATTACCGTTGGCGACTATGCATTCTTTGGCTGCACGGGGCTTCCCTACAGCATCTACGGCAATGCTGAGTACATAGGCAACGACGAAAATCCCTATCTGGTACTGCTTTCTGCGGTCAGCAGTGATATTACAGAGATCGACATACATGAGGATACAAAAATAATATGCAGCGGAGCCTTCAGCGGCTGCTCAGGTCTTACAGACGTAAGGATCCCTGAGGGTGTAACCGATATTGGCAAAAATGCGTTTTACGGCTGCAGCGGACTTTCGGGCATTATTATACCTGAGAACGTCGTAAGCATCGGTGAAGGAGCGTTCAGAAACTGCACGGGACTTATCTCGGTAGATTTTAATGCCGTCGAATGCATGAAAGCAGGCTCGGTCAACTACCCTGCATTCGAGGGGTGCTCTGTGCTTAAAACGGTCAACGTAGGCGACAGAGTAACAAAAATACCCGATTATGGGTTTTCAAAATGTACGAAAATAACTGACGTAAATCTCGGAGAAAGGGTAACGGCTGTCGGCAAAAATGCATTTAAGGACAGCACCGCAATGACTGCCGTCTCCATTCCTCCAAGCGTTACCGAGGTGGGCTCCGGAGCATTCCCTGCGAGCAGCATCACGGAGGTACACATAAGCGATCTTTTTGCTTGGTGTGAAACGGATTTTGCAGATTATTCTGCAAATCCTCTGAATAACGGAGCCATTCTGTATCTGAACGGCGAGAAGGTAACTGAGCTGTCGGTCTCCGAGGACGTTTCTGAAATAGGTGATTTTGCCTTCTGCGGATACGATCATCTGACCGAGGTTACTTTAGGAAGGGGCGTGACCGTAGTAGGCAGCTCTGCATTTTCCGGCTGCGGTGCCCTTGAGAGAGTAGTCTTTGAAAACAGCCGGGCGAAGATAGAGGAATATGCCTTCGCGGGTTGCAGTGCTCTGACTGAATTGGATCTCGGCGACGGTGTGACTGAGATCGGTATGAATGCTTTTTATAACTGTAACGGACTTACTGAAATATCTATCCCCGACAGCGTCGTAAGCATCGGAGAAAAGGCGTTCTATGCTTGCTACAGTATAAAAAGCGTGACTCTCGGCAGCGGCGTTGAAGACATTGAAACATATGCATTCAGTCATTCTGAGATCGGAAGCATTTTCATTCCCGAAAGAGTAAAATCCATCGGATACCAGGCATTTGACGAATCAACAGCCTTCAGCGTGGATGAGAGCAACGCCTCCTTTGCCGCAGATGAGAACGGAGCGCTGTACAATAAGGATATGACAACGCTGATCCGCGTGCCCGCAACGTTTTCGGGCTTCTTCGAGGTTCCTCTCAGCGTTACAGCAATATATGGCAGCGCTTTCCGTTATTGCTCAGACATGACGGATATTTCCGTAGGAAGTAACCTTACGAAAGTAGGCGGCTATGCCTTTGAGGGATGCGATAACTTAGAAAACGTATATATAACGGACATAGCCGCATGGTGTAATAATATTTCTTTTTCAGACTATGCGGCCAATCCTCTGTGCTGTGCCGAAAATTTATACTTAAACGGCGAGATCGTAACGGACGTCGATCTTCCTGAGGGCATAACGCAAATACAGGCGTCTGTATTCCGCAGATACGAAAAGCTGAAAAGCGTACATATCCCGGAGGGTGTAACTGCGATACATAACAGCGCGTTCTACGGCTGTACCGGCCTTGAGGCAATAACTCTCCCAAAAAGCTTAACTTCTATAGGAAGCTCCGCTATTTCCGACTGTACTTCTCTTAAAGCCGTATACTATTATGGAGATGAAACGGATAGAACAAATATATCCTTCAACTCTTATTACAACAAATCACTTGTCAACGCTACGTGGTATTACAGTGCTTGCAAGGGCTCAGTAACCCATACCTACGATAACGGCTGTGACGCCGTATGTAACGTTTGCGGCTGCGAGCGTTACGTTTTCGGTCATAGCGTGGACGTTCCTCCCTATATCTTTGAAAATTCGGCACAGTACCCCTTTACTCTGAAGGACAACATCTATACGTCAACAAACAAAGCCAGTCCCTCCGTTTCCGAGGCAAGGCTTGCGGTTATAAGCGACGGCTACGTTCTGATAAGCTATTATACCTCAACAGAAAAGGATTACGACAAGCTTATAATAAAGCATAACGCTGCCGAAATCGTTACGGCATCCGGCACGACATCATGGACGCAAAAAACGATCTCCGTCAAAGCAGGTGATACCGTCAGCATCGCATACAGCAAGGACGGAAGCACGTCATCCGGAAACGATATGATAAGATTCATTATCGACGGAAAAAGTATGGCAGAAACCGTACCGCCCGGGTGCGAGGACGCGGTGGTATGCGAAACCTGCGGTGCGGTAATAAAGGAGGCCGCGGGTCACGTATACAGCGGTGTCTGCGATACTGAATGTAATAATTGTAAAAAGGTCAGAACAGCTCCCGAGCATACCTATGACAATGCCTGCGATGCGGTCTGCAACGTGTGCGAGAGCAGCCGCACCGTTCCCGATCACGTATACGAAAACGAATGTGATACTGATTGCTCCGAATGCGGATACATTCGGGAGGTTGGCCCTCACTACGTCATCGGACGGCCGGCTCATACTCTAAAAAACTGCGAGTCATACCCCTTCGAGCTGTCAGAAGGATTTTATACTTCAACGAATAAAGCATCCTATTCAAAGTCCACCTTTACGGTGATCGCCGCTCACGACTGCTCCTTGGTAATCAGGTACAAGGTGTCAAGCGAAAGAAGCTACGATAAGCTTACCATAAGTAAGAATGACAGCACGCTGGCCTCTGTATCGGGTGAGGTCTCGGAAACCGGGCTTACAGTTTCGCTGTCTGAGGGCGACGTTCTTACTATATCCTATTCAAAGAACGGAAGCGGAAGTGCGGGAGCAGATACGGCATCGTTTAAGCTGGAGCCTTGCAGCTGCAAGGTCGATGCAGAGAAAATTCTTGCGGATTGCGTCAATGCTGTCGTTTGTGACGGATGCGGTGCTACGGTAAAGCCCGTTTTGGACGTTCACGCTTACGATAACGACTGCGACGTTGACTGCAACGTCTGCGGCCTTGTTCGAAGCGTCCCCGACCACAGCTACACTAAAAACGGCGCTCATACCTGCGATATATGTAAGTACAGTAAAACGCCCGATGCACCTGAGATTGAAAGCAAGACCAACAGCAGCGTAACGCTGGTGCCGACTGAGGGCTTTGAATATTCATTGGACGGAGAATTCTGGCAGACAAGCAACGTCTTTGCAGACCTTTCTGCCGATACTGCGTACGTATTCTATCAGAGAGTTATGGCATCGGCTGACGCTTTGCAGAGCCGGGCAAGCGAGGGCACCAAGGTGGTGTTCAAGTCTGCAAAGGATGCGCCGCCCGCGCCCGTGATCATAAGCTTTACGGATACTGCAGTTACCCTTATGCCCAATGCAGACTGCGAATATTCCCTTGACGGAATCAGCTGGCAGAGGGATAACGTGTTCACCGGCCTTTCGCCGAATACGGGATATACCTTCTATCAGCGATATTCGGAAACTGATACCCATGAGGCAAGCGATAGGAGCGGCGGAGCGTGGGTAAATACGGATAAATCAAAGCAGACCCTTATCCCCGATGCTCCCACGGTACAGAGCTTTACCTCAGACAGCATTACCCTTACCCCCGTTGAGGGCTGTGAGTACTCTATGGACGGTACCCGGTGGCAGTCGGGCAACGTGTTTTACTATCTTTCCTGCGGTACGGAATATACCTTCTATCAGAGGTATAAGGAAACCTCAAAGACGTACGTGGGCAAGAGCAGTGAGGCTCTTGTGGCAAGAACCGATAAGGGAACACATTACGCGCCCTATGCGCCCACCCTTTATTCAAAAACCTTCAATTCCGTAACGCTTGTTGAAAGAAGCGGATACGAGTATTCCCGCGACGGAGTAAACTGGCAGACAAGCGCAAGATTTGCAGGGCTTGATCCGGAAACCAACTATATATTCTATCAGCGCTTTGCTGAAACGGACACACATTATGCAAGCAGCGCAAGCAGCCCCCTTATCGTGAAGACCCTTGAAACAAGCGAGCTTTCGGACATCGGCATCCTGAAGTACCCCCATAAGGTCACGTATCTTGAGGGAAAGGATGAGCTGGACGTTACGGGAGGCGCGCTCACTCTGTTCTATGCAGACGGAACAACGGATACCGTTGACGTTACTGCAGATATGGTTTCGGGCTTTGATAATACCAAGGTCGGAATACAGACTCTTACCGTAGCTTACGGCGGACTTTTGACCGCCTTTGAGGTCGAGATCATTGAAAAATCGGCAGTATCCGTGTCTGTTACGGAGAAGCCCGCAAAGCTTGCCTACCTTGAGGGTGAAGAGCTTGACACCGCGGGTATGGTTGTCACGGCTTATTATGATAACGGCACGAGCGAGGTTATCGAAAATTATACAGTCAGCGGATATACCTCCACCGCGGGAACAAAAACTGTGACCGTAGCCTATGAAGGACATTCTGCGTCCTTTACGGTAAAGGTCTTCTCGGGAATCCCCTCTGAAATAACCTCTGATACGTATCTTGTAGAGGGTGATAATATCAGCGGCATCAAGGCAGGTGCCACCGTAAGCGACCTGCTGGAGGGCATTAACGAGGGTTTCTTCTGTAAGGTTTATAAGGACGGTTCGGAGGTAGAAGAAAACGCCTCTGTCGGCACGGGAATGACCCTTGTGATCCATAACGGAGACACAGCAGTTGCCGTGTATACCGTAAGCGTAACGGGAGACCTTGACGGCGACGGCGCAGTCGGCGCCGTGGATTCAAACCTTATGAAGCGAATCGTAGCCGGAACGCTGACGGTGGATGATAATGAATCCGTCGTCAGGGCGGCAGACGTGGACGGCGACGGAGTGATCGGAGCTGTTGACGCAAATCTTATCAAGAGAACGATAGCCGGCGCACGCTGAAAGCCAGCCGGGGGACGCAAAAACGTCCCCCGGTTTTTTCTCTTCACTGTCTTATGAGAAGCTTGTCCTTTTTTCTGTTGACACGGTGTGCAAAGATTGATAAAATATTGACGGAAAGAAGGTGTATTATGGAATACAGAACAGAGCAAAGAATTTTGAATATTATGTCGAATGACTTTAATATATCAAGAAAAGAGAGAAGAACGATACTTTACAAATTTGAAGCATTAAGGATATTGCGTAAAGATATGCCGGTTGAATTAAAATCAATGAACCGAAGGACCTATACTTGGGCGCGTGAAGAATATGTGGAAAAGATGCTTTGGATAAATGATTTCTTTCAGAGCAAGGGATACGAGCCTGTATTTCTGGACCCTTACAGTTTTGATCAGAGCATGGAGGATTACGATTTTTATTACGACATAAAAACGCCCTCTGAATACAAAAAAGCCGAGGAAGAAAGAAAAGCAATGTTTGAAGCCTTGGGATGACACGAAGGTGGAGTTTGCCGTATTGAGGATATTATGAAATTCATTGAAAACAAAGATTAGAAAGGAGGTACTGCAATCATGAAGAAAATACTTTGCATCGCGTTGGTTTTTGTGTTTTGTTTTGCTCTTGTGGCATGCAGCAGTGCTTTGGAACTGTTTAAAGAGGATCTGCCCGGTACGTGGGAGCGCTATGAGGAAACTCCCTCGGGCACGAAGGTCACCCTTACGTTCGACGACGGAACCGTTATGAAAGCCACGGCTGCAAACGGAGAAACGGAAACCCTTTCCGGAACTTACACGATCAATGAGGACGGAGACGTTATTATGTCCTTCTCAAACGGTGAAAGCCTTACTGCAACTGCTTACACTTCCGCAGAAGGCGGCTTCTTCCTTTGGGATATAGAAAATGACGTGCAATATACTAAAGTTAAATAATCAAAAGGAGATGCCGCGGCATCTCCTTTTGCATTATTCAATATAAGTAACCTTTCCGTTTTCCTCAATGCTGATGGTTATAAGATGTGAAAACTCCTCTTCGCAGTACTTGAAGTCGTGAAAAACAGAAAGAAGCTTTTCACTATATTCAGGATAAAAAGCACGTACATTTTCGTATCCCGTGATTTCAATTGTTACTTTATCACAAACAAGTTCACAAAGACAATCGTAAAGCGCATCAAGGTTTTCACCATAATAATAGGGTAGATCAAGGCTTTCTTTCAGTATTCCATGCAGTTCTGAAAAAGAGTTGATTTTTGTGAAATGTACTTTGTAATTGTATGTTTCCATTATGTCCTCTCCTTAAATTATAGGCTTACTCAATAAATGTAACCTTTCCGTTTTCTTCAACGCTGATAGTAACAAGGTGAGCGCATTCCTCAACATAGTGCTTGAAGTGATAAAAAACTGTTAATAGTTTCTCGCTGTATTCGGGATAAAAGGCTCTGACATTCTCGTATCCCGTAATCTCAATAGTCACTTTATCACATACAAGCTCTCTCAGACAATCGAATAGCGCATCTAAGTTGGCTCCATAATAGTAAGGTAAGTCAAGACTTTCCTTTAATATACCGTGCAGATCTGCGAATGAATTGATTTTTGAAAAATGCACTTTATAGTTATATGTTTCCATAGTTCTCCTCAATTAGTTATTTCATAAAATGTTTTGTAATGGTCGTAGGTGACGAAAATCAGTCCGTCATTTGAATAAAGAATTCTTGAATTGTTTCTATAGCCTGAAATATAGTCAATATCAGCTTCATACCATATTCTATCATATTTTTGCGGTAATTTGCCTTCTCCATTGTAAAAAATATCTCCACCTATACTTTTTTCAGGTAAAACTTTGTCAAGATTACCTTTCTTTGGTTTCCAACCATAAGATCTTGCTATTGGTGATGTTACATATTTCTCCGGCAGTTTCCCCGTATACATAATAAAAGCATCCACTCCGCCGAGTCCTTCCTTCGTGGCTGTGCCAACTTTTTTGGTTCTCATTCTTGTAAGATAACATTGGCATCGGGGATGCCATCCTTTAAATATTGCATCGTAAGAAAAAATCGTACCATGCTTTTCCTCACAAGGTTTACAAGTGTTTGGAAGAAAAACTGACATAACGTTTTTCCATTTTTCACTGTGCCCGGAGATGTTTTTATCCGGTTGTGTTATCATAAATTATCCTCCCTGCTATTTGGTGAATTTATGATAACATTAAATATTTTATATTTCTCCCCACTGATATGCTGATCTGTTAGCTTTTAAATCATCTTTACATACACCGTCTTTTTCAGCTTTTCGGCGTAGGATATCATTGATTTCGTTCCGCGGCTTTTACCGTCCCAAAAGCAGATTACAATATCGCAGGCCTCTGCCATCTTTTTGTTTCTTATGGGTCCTGCTTTTTTGCCGTAGGCTTTCCATTCGGCGGGGTAGCGTTCTATTTCAAATCCATTCTCCAGTGCATAACGCTCGCCTATGGAATCTGCGCCCTTTGCACATCCCGATAAAATTATGATTTTGTTTGTATTTCTGATTCTTAAAATGCATTGATCAATGTATTGCTTGGCTTCTTCATAATTATCATAATTCCTGCATCCTGCCACCACAATTCTTTTTATCATAATCAATCCTTTGTATGGGGATTATATCCCCTTAATAATTAGGATTATAACCCCCATAATAATGAATGTCAAGGGGGCGTATTATGATAGTATTTGATAAATTATGGGTTACGATGAAGGAGAGGGGATTCTCCACGTATAGGCTGAGAGAGCGGTGCGGAATCGACAGTAAGACTATTCGCAGGTTAAAGGCGAATGAAAATATCGAAACTAAAACTCTCGATAAGATCTGCTCGGCTCTTGGTTGCCGCGTTGAAGATATTATGGAGTTTGTTGAAAATAAAGAAGATCAAGAATGAAGATCAGAAAGAAAGAATACGGCAATGTGAATCTTGTGGGCAAAAAGATCGAAGCACTCAGAAAAGCAAAGGGAATAAAGCAAAAGGATTTTATTTCTAAAATGCAGGTGCTTGGCTGTGATATTAATCCCACCAGCTATTCGAAGCTCGAAGGGCAGATCAGAGTAGCAACGGATAAGGAGCTTTTTGCAATTTCCAAGATCCTGGACGTTAGTATTGATTCTCTTTTTGAGTGATTAATATTTTTGTGTGCAAAAAGACAGTATGATAGTATTTGATAAATTATGGGCAACGATGAAGGAGAGGGGATTCTCTGCGTATAAGCTGAGAGAGCAGTGCGGGATTGACAGCAAGACAATTCGCAGGCTCAAGGCAAATGAGAATATCGAAACGAAAACTCTCGACAAGATCTGCTCGGCACTCGGTTGCCGCGTTGAGGATATTATGGAGTTTGTTGAAAACAAAGACGACTGAAAAAGGAGATGCCGCGGCATCTCCTTTTTGTTATTCTCTTTTTCCCTTTTTCAGCACTTCCCAGGCGCGCTCGAAGATGGGGTCGCGGTCCAGGGCGGTGACCATTATCATTTCGGGGCGGCTGTCGTCGTAGGCGTAGGTCTGCTGGGGAGTGAGGATGGGGCGGGGCATTATCTCGTAGGTGGCACACTCCGGCGTTTCGAAGATGGCGGGGGCGCCAAGGTCCCATATAGTTCTTGCCCACCATTCGGGACGGCCTACGGCAACGTAGGCGTTATAGGAAATATCGTAGAGATAATCGCATACGGGGTTTGCTCCCTTGAGCTCTGCCGTGCAGCTTATGGGTGAGCGCAGGGTGCTCGTAACGTTTGCGTCGGGAACGATTATAAGGGGCGTTCCGCTTTCAAAAAGCTCAACTGCCGCGCGGTAGTCCTGCTCAACGTTATATTCAACGGGGCAACCGAGAGAGAGAGGGCGGCATCCCACGAAAAGCACGCATATCTTATCCTTTATATCCGGTGACTTCATAATTGCGCTTGCAACGTTTGTAAGAGCGCCGATGGCAACCACGTAAATTATCTCGTCGCTCTCGCGGGCGATTCTGATTATGGCGTCAGCCGCCTCGCTTTCCACAGCCGCGCCGCTGCTTTCAACGGTATCGGTGCTTCCGCGGTAGGTTTCTGTAGTATAGTGGGGGTCGCAGAGGGAGAGCACCTTTACGATCTCGTCGTAGCTGCGCTTCATTCCGACTGCCCTGGAATTACATCTGTCGTGCATATAGTGCTCGGCCGAGACTGCAAGCAGGTCTACCCTTTCGGAATAATAGAGATACGCTATGGCAAACTGGTCGTCTATCTCGTTATAGGCATCCGTATCAAGGATGACCTTTTTTACTCTGTCGCTTTTTATATCGCTGAGGATATCTTTCATATTCATAGCAGCGCTCCTTTTGTTTTATTACTTAATTATACCACCAAAAAAGCGGAAAGTAAAGTCGAAAAACTATTCCGGATCGACACGGATATCGGCTTTACTTCGTTTTTTACCTTGCAAATTGTGTCGGAATGTGATATAATTACTAAAAAATTCAAGGCGGTGTTTATATGGAGATCGGTTTCTTAATTATGATAATTGCGCTTATCATAGGCGAGGTCGTTTGCGGTGTAATAGTTAAGTCTGTAAACGGTGACGACCCGTTTTTCGGTAAGGTGGGAAGAGCAGGCTTCAATTTTGTTGCAGGACTTATGTTCTGCGAGGTTATTCCTTATCTTATAGAGGACAGCGACGATTTTATTGACGAAATGTATTGGGTCGGCAAGCTGTTATGTATTGCAGGAATAGTGGGCTTCGTTTTCTGTCTGTTTGAGGTGCTGAAATCTATAGATAAAAAGCTGACGGCTCAGGCTCGCTCATCTGCGCCCTCGGCAAACGTTCCCATTTCGGAGCATGTCGGCAGGACTGAAGTGAAAAAAGAAGCACAAACGTCTGCTGAGGCTGAGAAAAAGGCTCCCGCCACGAGCTACGTATGTACGGAATGCGGCAATACCGTCACCCAGGTGCCTTGCCCCTCCTGCGGTCATATCGCTTATCCTATGGAGCCCATATACGTTGACGAATATATTATGGAATGCCCCGTATGTCACAAAAGACAGCTTAATACAAGAATAACCTGTAACTCCTGTAATCAGCAGTTTATCAACGGCCAGAAGGATATACCCTACTGGTGCAAGGAGTGCGGAATGCCCGGCCCCTTCAGCGACGGTATATGTCCCAATTGCCGCGGCACTAACAAAATAGAGAACAAGCGCGTTACAGATAAATCAAAGAGAGAAGAGATTTCTGAGCCGCTGATACCCGATAACGGTGTTCGCTTCTGCTCTGTCTGCGGAAAAAGAAGCAATATCGACCCCTGTGATGAATGCAGTGGAAAGAAATGATAAAAACGGCTGTCTGAGTAAAAGCTCAGGCAGCTGTTTTTGCGAAAAAAGGGGGACCGCCTTCGGCGGTCCCCTTGACACATCTTGGGAGGTACAGCTTGATGTGTCCGAATTAACAAACCTATATTAATACCTGAAAAAAGGAATAATGGAAAGAAGCAGGCGCTTTTTTCGTTTCTTCCAGTGTTCTTTTTCGCTGCCGTCCGTTCGGGCGATCTCCAGATTCAGATGACGGAGCTCTTTTTTGAAAAAGGTGAACCATTCTGCAAAGCTGATAATGATAGCAATAAGGACGATGGTTCCGATTATTCCAAGCAGTACCCATACAAGCATCATTTCGTTCTTCAACGTGTCCGACCTCCTTCTTGTACAAATACCTTACAAGTATATCAAAAACGGTATGTTATGTCAAGCAATGTGTCAAATAATAACAATTATAACAAGAAGGTGTCGGTTTTTTTGGAAAAGCAAAAGACACAGGAGACGGGACCGCCTCCTGTGCCGTTGATTACACTTTATTTTGTGAAAAGGTGACTGCGCTTCTGGAAATAGACGTTGTTTACGCCGATCATAATGCAGCTTGTGATAACGCTCGCAATGGTAGGTACGGGACTGATGAGATATACAGAATCCGAGAAGATCGCATACGTACCTACAAGATAGGCAACGTTGATAACTGCACCGACGATGTAGACGGTAAGAAGCATCTGAGGGCCGTTCTTGTAGAAGCCTGCGAGACGGATTCTTGCGTAGATACCGATTCCTGCAAGGGCGAGGAACGCAATACCTGCGGCCTTGTCAAGGATGAAGGCCTCCATAAAGATTCTTGATTTTCCAAACAGCATGGAAAAGCCGTTGATGGCGTTAACTGCAGCACCTGCGAAAAGCGCAAAATAGATAAGGAACTTGAACCATTTCATGGGAAGCTCGGGAGTCTGTGGCTGCTGCTGAAAGGGCTGTGTGGGTTGTGTGGGTTGCTCGGGCTGAGCTAACTGTGCGCCGCAGGAGGGGCAGAAGGCACTGCCTTCGGCAACGTTGGTGCCGCACTTGGGACAAAACATAATTGACCTCCGAAATGTTTTTTAACATTATACATCATATAAATGCTTTTTTCAACATTTTCACAAATATTATTTCCGAATGAAAGGGATACTGAAAATGCTCTGAATATGTTAAATCCTCTTGAAATTCTTGTAAATAATAAGTATAATATTGTTAAAGTCCCGTAATGTGGGTAACTTTCAAATGAATTTTATGAAAGTATGGTGAATTTATGAGAAAGCTGAAGGTTCTTTTCTCTGTGCTTCTCGTTGTGTGCACCCTTCTCGGTCTCTGCTCCTGCGCGAGCGAGAACGTTGATGCAGCGTACGACAGAGGCGGCTCTGTTCTTTTAGCAACAGACGACAGCGTTTTTGAGGTCGCTGTAACCGATAAGGACGGCAATCCTATCGCTGACGTAGAGCTCCATCTCAGCACCGGCTCCGGCAAATTCCTTTCCGAAACGACTAACGAAAAGGGTGTTGCCGTTTTCGATGCAGAGGTCAAAAAGGGTGACTCCGTCGTAGTTGCCTCATATCCCGACGGATACGAATGTAAAACGACTGAATTTGAGATAGAAGAGTCAGGCAGCTTTGTCATAGAAATGAAAAAGCTCAGCTTTGATCTTTTCAACGTGCTTGCCCTCCTCGGTGGCCTTGCGCTCTTCCTTTACGGTATGACCGTAATGGGTAATGCTCTGGAAAAGAGAGCAGGTAACAAGCTCAAGATCCTTCTCGAGACCCTTACCTCCAATACGTTTAAGGGCTTCCTTCTCGGACTTATCGTTACTCTCGTTATTCAGTCCTCCTCCGCTACTACGGTAATGGTGGTAGGCTTTGTAAACTCCGGTATTATGACTCTCCGTCAGGCAACCGGCGTTATTATGGGCGCAAACCTCGGTACGTCAGTCACCGCGTGGATCCTTTCTCTTACGGGTATCGAAAGCTCCAACTTCTGGATCCAGCTTTGCAAGCCCTCCTCCTTCGTTCCCGTTCTTGCGGTTATCGGTATTTATCTCTTCATGTTCCAGAAGAAGCCCAAGCACAAGGACACAGGCGTTATCTTCCTCGGCTTTGCCGCTCTTATGTTCGGTATGGATATGATGTCCGATGCGGTTTCCGTGCTGAGATACGTTCCTGAATTTACTCAGGTGCTCACCCTGTTCTCGAACCCCATTCTCGGTGTTCTTGCAGGTACTGTACTTACGGCTATCGTTCAGTCCTCCTCTGCATCCGTCGGTATCCTCCAGGCGCTCACCACCTCCGGTACCGTTATGTATGCAACGGCAATCCCCGTTATCATGGGTCAGAACATCGGTACCTGCGTATCTGCCATGATCTCCTCCGTGGGTGCGTCCAAGAACGCAAGGAGAGCTGCGATCATCCATCTTTCCTTCAACGTTATCGCAACTCTTATACTTCTTCCCGTTTGGTATCTTGTTGATTATTTTGTAGGCTTTGCCTTTGTTGATTCTGCGGCAAATCCTCTTGGAATCGCAACAGTTCATACAGTATTCAAGCTGTTTGCCCTTCTTCTTCTTATGCCCGCATCCCGCCTTCTTGAAAAGCTTGCAAACCTTATCGTTAAGGATGACAAGAAGAATGACGGCACAGAGCTTCTTGACGAGCGTCTTCTCGTGACTCCTCCCGTAGCTATCGCACGCTGCAAGGAGGTTACGGTTGCAATGGCAAAGATCTCCGTAAACTCACTCCACGATTCCATCAGTCTTTTTCAGAACTTTGATGAAAAGGTCTTTGACAAGATCCGAGAGGATGAGAACCGGGTCGATATGTACGAGGACAAGCTGGGCAGCTATCTCGTAAAGCTGACCAGCCAGGATATGAACGAGGAGGACAGCCTCGAGGCAAACAAGCTTCTCCACGTTATCAATGACTTCGAGCGTATTTCCGACCACGCCCTCAATATTGCGGGAAGTGCTGAGGAGATCCGCGATAAGAAGCTTGAGTTCTCCAATGAAGCAAAGCGTGAGCTTGAAACTCTCACGGCGGCTATCAACGAGATCCTTGATCTTACGCTTGAAAGCTTCTCTACGGATAATCTTGATAAGGCTATCATAGTTGAGCCTCTTGAGCAGGTCGTTGACCATCTCAAGGAGCTTCTCCGCAAGCGCCACGTCAAGCGTCTCCGCAAGGGCGAGTGCACCATTGAGCTTGGCTTCGTTCTCACGGATATCATCACAGACCTCGAGAGAGTATCCGACCATTGCTCTAACATCGCCGGATGTATGCTTGAGATCGCTCACGATGAATTTGACGTTCACGAGTACCTGAGAAACGTCAAGGCAGGAAACGAAGAGGATTTCAATCACTACTTCGATTACTACTCAATGAAGTACTCAATCTCCGACGCAAAATAACACAAAAAGGCTGTCGCACAATAAGCTGCGACAGCCTTCTTTATATTTCAGATTCGGGTTTGTAGGGGGGGATACGGTCGCTTTTTTGAAAAAAAGCTCCGCAAAAAACTTCAAAAAAGGGGATGGGTATAAATTCGGGTTTGTCGGTATGTTCACACTCGCACTGTGTAGGGGAGCGGCTTGCTACTCCCGCCATCTGCACACGAATCGCACTTCAAATTCGGGTTTGTCGGTGGGACGATATTGGTGTATTGTAGGGACCGGCGTCCTCGACGGTCCACCCATCTGCATGCGAACCGGTCTTCAAATTCGTGTTTATCGGTGAGATAAAGGTGAACGTTATAAAGCCTTCCCCCATGAATCGGGGGAAGGCTTTGGTGCAAATCCCCTCTTTAGCTTATCATATTTTTATTTGAAGCTCACCGATAAACCCGAATTTACTATCCCCTTTTCAAAGTTTTTTGGAGTGCAGAACCTTTTTTTCAAAAAAGGTTTTGCGTCCCCCCGTTCCCCCTCCCCGACTAACTCCATTATCTTTTATATTTTATTAACATCGGAGTAATGATTTGTAAAAAGGGGGGCAGTATAATTAAAGCAGAAAGCTGGGGGAGGTTTTGCTATGGACGGTAGACTGAGGAGAGGCATCCGAAAATACGCCAATGAGGTCAAAGCTCACAAGGGTACCTTTACGGTCTACCTTATTCTTCGTGGGCTCGTTGTTGCGGTCGGTATTATTTCGTTCATACGGGGAAACTATCAGAACGTGTTTTTGTGTCTGCTTTCGCTGGTGCTGTTCCTGCTTCCCGCATTCGTAACGAAAAATTTCGGAATAGAATTACCCGAAACTCTGGAGATAATCGTTCTCCTGTTTATTTTTGCCGCTGAGATACTTGGAGAGATATCGGGCTTTTACGTCAAGGTTGGCTTCTGGGATTCGATGCTCCATACGGTAACGGGCTTTCTTGCCGCCGCCATCGGCTTTGCTCTTCTTGACATACTTAACAGAAACGAGCATTTCAAGTTTCAGATATCCCCCGTGTATATGGCGGTCGTTGCGTTCTGCTTTTCTATGACAGTGGGTGCTGTCTGGGAGATTTTTGAGTTCTCGATGGACTGGTTTTTTGGCCTTGATATGCAAAAGGATACGGTTATCAGCGCCATAGGCTCCGTTGCCCTTGATGCTACCAAAAGCAACGAGGTGATAACGGTATCGGATATCAGCTCCGTAAACGTCATACTGAAGGATGGCAGCGTGGTTGCCCTTTCCGACTATGGAATAGACGGTTATCTTGACGTTGGCATCATTGATACCATGAAGGATCTGATCGTAAATATGATAGGCGCCTTCGTTTTTTCCGTGATCGGATATTTTTATATCAAGACCCGCGGAAAGGGAAGGATTGCAAAGAAATTCATTCCTACCGTTAAAAAAAGCAAATAAAAAGATCCCGTGCATCGAGAAAATGCACGGGATCTTTGCTTTTTAGTCAATTGCAGAAAAATCACTCAAAACGGTGGAATTTATGCAAATGCATAAAACCCACAGACCTTGATATATAAGCCTTCAGGCGATCTGTCAGGGAAGATCTGCAGGAAGTCCGGAACGATAAACAGGGATCTCGGAATCGGTATCGGTAACGCCAACTGCGATACTCATCATTTCATTGACCAGCTTTTTTGAATAAATGGCTGAAAGATCGGGAGAATAATTGAACAGGGTATAGTAAGAGTGCTCTCCGCGAGAGATTATCAGATCAAAATAGCAGTATCCGCTGTCAGAAAAAACGTAAAATCTGTCTTCATCCACGCACACAACGGAAAGCTTCTCCATGGGGCATACTCCGGTACTGTCGAGGCAGTACTCAGCAAGAGAGGATGCAACGCTCTCGTTGATATAGTCAAGACTGAATATAAGATCGCGCTCCAATAAAAGCCTGCAGATATCGCCCTTCATATCTCCGTATATCTCGGGCATTTCGGGAAGGCGGGAGAAGTATTCGTAGTCTGATATCGTGTTGTGATTGATCGTAGCTAACAGCTTTTTGTAGCAGTCAGCGATACTGATAATTTCATCGTCGGAAAGGCTTTTCTTATCCGTCAGTTTTTTTGCAACGTGAACGTATACCGAAAAAAGGTCCTCGGTTTTGTAGTGATCCGATCCATTGTCGATCTTTTCGATAGGGGTAGTGTCGGGGAAGGAAAAGGTGGCAATATCAAAAAGAGAAAAACTGTTTTCGAAGCAACCGCAGGATAATCCGGCGTCTGCAGAAGCTTCGCAGTGCCAGTCGCACATTCCCTCCTCACAGCATCCGCAGTAGGGACAGAGAGCATATTTGCGGCCGCTGAGATCGTAATTATATCCGTCCTTGAGCTTGACGGTTATCTCTCCGTAGGATACCTTTTTATCGTTTACATAAAACAGTGAAAAAAAGCTCTCGGGTAAAAAAATGAAGCTAAGTATTGCCGTTGCCAAAAGCAGAGCCAGCACGGATACTATGATAATAATTATTCTCTTACTTTTCATAGTACTTATCGGCCGCAAAGACGGTCTGTAACGAATTTGTAGAACACGTCCTTGTACTTCCAGTAAACGGCGCAGCGAACCGGCCTGCCTGCAGGGTCGTCGTTGGTGTAGCCGCCGTCGTCGATGGAGAGAAGATGATCCTCCATAATTACGTTGTAGTCGTCGGTAACGGCAATATAAATTGCGGCTGTGTCGTAGAGAGAAGTGGTATGTGTCTTGTAATAGGTGCAGTTATGGACCTCCATCCAGCGGTCAAAGGCTGAGAGGACTGTATTGCAAACGGGATCGGACTCTCTTTTGGCAAGGATATGCTGGTAGTTATCGTCACCCACAACGAGGTGAGCGGTTATATCAAGGGGAGCGATGGTAATATCCCAGGGAGCGGCAAACACCTCTCTTGCAGAGGGAATATCTGCGCGGACGTTGTAGTCAGAAGCCTTTTGAATAACGTCAAGGCTGTGACCGTTGTAGATCGAGCCCATAATTGCAATAATACGTGCGTTATCGGCGATCCTCGGCTCACGGCGAAGTGCTTCGGCAACGTTCGTGAGAGGGGCAATGCAGATGATGGTAACGGGCTCGGGGGAGTTCATGACCGTATCGATCATAGCCTGAACTCCGTCGCGGTATATGGGTGCGGGATAGGTGCTTATATCATAGTCGTCTGCCCAGCCTCCCATAGTGCAGGATTCGTCTTCAACGCAGAGGCCCGCTCCTACGGGGATATCGCAGCGTCCGCTTTTTGCTATCTGCTTTGCGGCGATCTTTGCACGGGCAATTGGGTCGTCTCCGCCCTCAAGGGCAGTGACCACAAGCTTCGGGTCAAGCTCAGGGCAGCGCAAAAGGAGGGCAAGGGCCCAGGAGTCGTCAATGTCGCCGCCGATATCAGTGTCAAGTATAACGGGAACGGGCTTTTTTTCCATAATGATAAGTCCTTTCTTTCGCAGGGGGGCTTTTTTCGTTAACACTATTATACCTGCAAGGACTTTAGGTGTCAAGAATATAGTAAAATATGTAAATATGATTACATATCTCTTGCGAAATTCCGGTGAATGTGTTAAAATAATTTATAATGGAGAAAATGGGCAAGAATGTCCGTTTTTGCCGTCTGCGCCGGTGTGCAGATGAAAATGAAAGGAAGGATCTTTATTATGAGATGGTGGGTTTTCTTTATATGTGCGGCGCTGTGCCTTGCGGCTGCAGCTGTCGGCGCCTTTATCAGAAGCAAGACCAGATACAGAAGAGGAAGACTTCTTGATCCTGCAAAGATATTCTTTGCGGGAATCGTCGTGTCGGCGGTGCTGCTCTTTATTCCGATTTATATGGATACCTTTAAGGACGGCGATTGCGGTGCCTTCGAGACCTTCCTTATAGCTATTCACAATATGATCCGTCTCTTTATCGTAGACGGTGAGTTTGAGTTTATAACAACGCATCTGTCAGGCCTTTCAGTGGGGCTTTCAAGAGCATATACTGTGTTCTTCTCCTTCCTTTTCGTGGTTGCTCCGCTGATGACATTCGGCTTCGTTCTTTCATTTTTTAAGAACGTTTCCGCCTACAAAAGATATCTTACACACTTTTATTCAAACGCCTACATTTTCTCAGAGCTTAACGAGAAGTCCATAGCCCTTGCGGAAAGCCTCTTCAAAAACGATAAGAAAAAGCGCATATTCGTTTTCACGGACGTTTTTGAGAAGGATGAGGAGGAATGCTACGAGCTTATCGAGAGAGCAAAGGAGATCGGTGCCATCTGCTTTAAGAAGGATATCGTCACCATAGATTTCTCATGGCACAGCAAAAAAGCGCAGCTTAATTTCTTCGCCATAGGCGTTGATCTTTCCGAGAATATCAGCCAGTCTCTCAGTCTGATCGAAAGATTCAAGTACAGAGAGAACACAAATCTTTACGTTTTCTCAACTCAGGTGGAATCTGAGCTTCTTCTTACAAATGCCTTTAATCAGGAGCATAAGGAGGGAATGACTGAAACCAAGATCAAGGTGCGCCGAGTCAACGAGGTACAGTCCCTTATCTCCAGAACCCTCTTCGACGTGGGATATGATAAAATATTCTGCAGTGCATACGAGGACGAAAAGGGCACAAAGCAGATCTCCGCTCTCGTCGTCGGCATGGGCAACCACGGTAAGGAGATGACGAAGGCCCTTGCCTGGTTCTGCCAGATGGACGGCTACGAGGTCAGGATCAATTCCTTTGACAGCGACCCGAGAGCCTGCGATAAGCTCACAGCCCTTTGCCCCGAGCTTATGGATCCCCGCTTCAACGGCGTGTTTGACGTTGAGGGCGAGGCGAAATACGAGATACGGGTCCACAGCGGTGTGGACGTTGAAACCAAGAGCTTTGAGGATGCCGTAGCGTCACTTCCGAGAGTCACCTACGTATTCGTTGCCCTCGGTAACGATGAAAAGAATATCTCCACAGCAGTAAGGCTCCGCGCCCTCTTTGCCCGCCTTGGTTACGCACCAAAGATCCACGCGGTGGTCTACAATGCGGATAAAAAGGAAGCGCTTACGGGAATCACCAATTTCAAGAACCAGAAATACGATATCGACTTTATCGGCGATATCAGAACGTCGTATTCCGAGGCAGTTATCCTCGATTCCGACGTTGAGGCGGCAGCCCTCAAGCGTCACATGATGTGGGGCAAGGAGAAGGAATTCTGGCAGTACGATTATAATTATAAATCATCCATTGCATCCGCGATCCACAGAAAAATGAAGTCCCTTTGCAATATCCCCGGCATCGATAAGGCTCCCTCAGAGAGAACTGAGGAGGAGCTTTGGGGCATCAGAACCCTGGAGCACTGCCGCTGGAACGCGTATATGCGCTCCGAGGGCTACGCCTATGGCGGAACAGTTGAAAAAGAGGGCAGAAACGACCTTGCAAAGCTTCATAACTGTCTTGTTCCCTTCAGGGATCTTCCCCTCAAGGAGCAGGAAAAGGACGACGACTGATTTTTGATAATATAAAAAGGAGAATATACAATGGCAGAAACAAAGAAAAATATCGACCCTTCAACCATCGAGGGTTACGTAGATATGCAGACAAAATTTGAAGCGTATACAGGTGATGAGCCTTATCTCTTCATCAGCTATTCCCACAGAGATACCGCCCAGGTATATCCTATTCTTGATGCGCTTTACGACCGCAAGTACAGAATCTGGTACGACGAATCCTGCGAGACGGGTAACGATTTCCGCGATGAGCTTCGTCAGCGCATTAAAAAGTGCGAGGCTGTGATCCTTTTCGTTTCTGAGGCTTCTATGTCCTCTC
Source organism: Oscillospiraceae bacterium (assembly GCA_015063955.1). Classification (GTDB taxonomy): domain Bacteria; phylum Bacillota; class Clostridia; order Oscillospirales; family CAG-272; genus Avispirillum. The sequence goes on from SVTD01000022.1 coordinate 27,165, forward strand.
CCTTCTGCGGAATGGAGATCATCGTTGCCAGAGAGTACGACAAGCGTCTTTATCCCATATATCTTGACAGCTCCGAGGTTCCCCCTGCATTCCAGATACTCCTTGCAAATACCCACCACAGCACGGCAGATAATATGGATAAGCTTGTAAAGGCTATGGTCAGAGACCTTCCCGCCGTTGCAATGGACAGACTTACCACCTCTGACGGACTCCTTCTCAAGTGCGAGGACAACGGCAGAAACATTGCCGTAGACGAGGGTATCGTTGAGATCTGCGATGAGGCCTTCAAGGGTCGCCGCGCGCTTCATAATATCAAGCTTCCCGATACTCTTGAAACTATCGGCACGGAGTCCTTCCGCGGCTGTAACAACCTTGAGGAAATGGATATTCCCGTAAATACGAGAAGGATCGGCGAGAGTGCATTCCGTGACTGTACGAATATGAAGCGCCTTGCTATCAGAAACAACTGCATAAAGATCGGCGAGCGTGCCTTTGAAAACTGCGCAAAGCTTGTTGAAGTTGACCTTCCCGAGGGACTTACGGAGATCTACGGCGGCGTATTCAACAGCTGTAAGAGCCTGAAGCAGATCACTCTCCCGAAAAAACTCACTATCCTTGGCGAGAGCGCGTTCTCCGACTGTATTATGCTTGAAAGCATCGAGATCCCCGAAACCGTTACAAAGATCGATGACCTTGCCTTCAACGGCTGTCAGAATTTGACAAAGATCGAGCTTCACGAGGGCGTTAAGAAGATCGGTAAGAGCGCATTCAAAAACTGTCGCTCCCTTACGAAGATCGCCCTCCCTACGACTGTGACAAGCATTTCCAATGCTCCCTTCCGAGGATGCGAGTCTCTCAAGTCTATCAGAGTTGAGCCTAAGAACAAGAACTATAAGTCCGAGCCCAACAAGCGCGAGGGAACGGATCACGTCCTTTTCAACAAAAACAAATCCGTTATTATTGCTTACCCCGCAAGCAGCCGTGAGATCCAGTACGAGATCCCCGACAGCGTAACCGTAGTCAGCGACTGGGCGTTCTGCGAATGCAAGAAGCTGACCCGTATCACTATCCCCGACAGCGTTCACGAGATCGGTGAGGGTGCCTTCTGCAACTGCGAGGTTCTCGATGAGGTGGAGATCCCCGATAGCGTAACACTTATCGATGACTGTGCGTTCCGTGGCTGCGTAAGCCTTGAAAAGGTGGTCATCCCCTCAACGGTAACAGAGCTTGGATGGGGTCTATTTGACGGCTGTGAAACTAAGGTCACCGTTTACTGTGAGGAGGGATCTCCCGTTCAGGAGTACTGCCGCAGAAACGGTATCCGCGAGGCAAGGCTTTCAGAAGAGGTTGACGACTGATGGACGCAGAATCAAAAAAGACAACGTTTTTTGAAAAGTGCGTTGCCTTTGTAAAGAAAAATGCCGTTATGTGCATTGCCTTTCTGGCGGCTGTTATAACGAGCTTTATAATTCCTGTGGATAAGGCGTATCTGGATTATTTCGATTATAAAACACTTACCTGCCTTTTCTGCGTTCTTGCCGTAGTATGTGCGCTGAAGAATATCAATTTCTTCTATATGCTGGCGAGAAAGGTGGTTCAGCTTTTCAAAACGGCGAGAATGAGCGTACTTGCTCTCGTTTACATAACCTTTATAGGATCTATGCTGATCGCCAACGATATGGCACTTCTCACCTTCCTGCCTCTCGGTTATTTCGTGCTCACCACCACGAAAAAGGAAAAGTATATGGCATTCACCTTTATTATGCAGAATATCGCTGCAAATCTCGGCGGAATGCTCACTCCCTTCGGAAACCCGCAGAATCTTTATCTTTATTCAAAGTTCGAGATCCCGAACCTTGAGTTTATGGCAATAATGGCGCCTCCCTTCGTGCTTTCCGTTGCCATTATCACGGTATGCTGTATCGTGTTCGTAAAGGCAGAGCCTCTCAGCCTTTCCGATGAAAAGATCGTCCTTTCTCCCGCGAGAACGGTGATATACCTTCTCCTGTTTGCTCTTGCCATCGTTATCGTTTTCCGCGGTATTCCTTACTGGATCGGACTTATCGTTATCCCCATCGCACTTCTTATAATGGATAGGAAGGCTCTTCTTATGGTGGATTACGGCCTCCTTTTCACCTTCGTGTTTTTCTTTATCTTTTCGGGAAATATGGCAAGGATCGACGCTGTGCGCAACCTTTTCTCCATGCTTCTTGAAAAGAGCACCCTTCTTTTCAGCGTAGTATCGTGTCAGGTTATCAGTAACGTTCCCTCAGCGATCCTCCTTTCTCAGTTTACAGAGAATTATCGTGATCTTCTCGTCGGCGTAAATATCGGTGGCGTGGGAACCCTTATCGCATCTCTTGCGAGCCTTATAACCTTCCGCGAATACGTAAAGCATAACCCCGGAAAGACCGGCTACTATATAGGAAAATTCTCCCTGTTTAATTTCGCATTCCTTATTATTCTTACAGGCTTTATGTTCCTTCTCAAGCTGATCTGAAAAAAGCTCCCGAAAGGGAGCTTTTTTCAGCCTTTGTCAAATTCGGGTTTATCGGGGAGGAGGACGGGAGACGGGGGATGCAAAGAACTTTTTTGAAAAAAAGTTCTCTGCACTCTCAAAAAACTTTGAAAAGGGATGGGATAAATTCGGGTTTATCGGTGAGATCGCACTCGCGTTGTCGTAGGGGAGGGGTTTACCCCTCCCGCACATCAGCACGCGAACCCAACGCTCAAATTCGGGTTTGTCGGGGAGATAAAGGTGAACGTTATAAAGCCTTCCCCGATGGAAGGACCCGCGTAGCGGGGGGATCCATCTTGATTCGGGGGAAGGTGGCGCTTTGCACTTGCGTTGAATTTAGAGTAAAGCTTATTCCCGGAGCTGAAGTATTAATTATCGCTATCGAACGGGGAGCGACGGAAGAGGGTTGAATATCTGCACA
>SVTD01000023.1 GCA_015063955.1 Oscillospiraceae bacterium
ACTGTTATAGTTAAACTGAATATGGTAGTCTACACGGTATTATTTATTCTATCATTTCTCGCTTAACCAAAATTCTCAGACAGTTCGCACCCAGGTAGCAACCCTCATCCGTCAGCCTTACGGCTGCTACCTTCCCCCGAATCATGGGGGAAGGACTTACTATGTTCAGCTTCCTACAGTTCGATAAACCCGAATTTGAAGGTGCGGTTCGTGTGCAGATGGACGGGAGCAGCAAGCGGCTCCCCTACGATATCGTGAGTGCAAACACACCGACAAACCCGAATTTGAAGTTTTGATTCGTGTGCTGATGTCCGGCGGGCAAAAGGGTTCCCTGAAAATGAGCTTGCGAATTTTTAGGGGTCCCGTCAAGGGTCTGCCCGCCCTACGGGTTAGCGGCAACATTTCGACAAACCTGAATTTATACCCATCCTTTTCAAAGTTTTTTGCGGAGCTTTTTTTCAAAAAAGCGACCGTATCCCTCCCCGATAAACCCGAAATTGAAGGTATAAGAAAAAGACTGTGGGAGCATCGTATGATGCTCCCACGGTCTTTTGTGTGTAATTGAATTGATGCTATTTTATTTCCTGCTCCAAGCCGTTAAACTCATCAGTGTCAAAAAACTCTGCCAGAGTAATACCCAGGCCGTCGCAGATTATTTTTATAGTCAATATCTTGGGGTTTTGACTTTTTCCGTATAATATGCTTTTGAGGGAGGACGGTGACAACCCGCAAACGGTTGCCAGCTTGTTTATTGAAATATCTCTCTCACCGCAAAGCTGTAAGATGCGGTTTTTTATTACTGTTACGGTATCCATCAATTATCTCCTTGCAGTTACTACAAAAAGAATACCCAAATATATTGCAATTTATAGGCGATGCGTGATACTATTGGTCTACACATCGCCTATAGAAGGAGAAATAAACATGAAAATTGCAATAATCGGATCGAGAGGCCTGATAATTGAAGATCTTGATGAATACATACCGAAAGGAGTAACAGAGATCGTATCGGGTGGAGCCTTGGGAGCAGATGCCTGTGCGAAACGGTATGCAATGGAGAACGGTATAAAATATACGGAGTTTTTGCCTGAATACAGTAGATATAAGAGAGGCGCTCCGCTGAAAAGAAATATACAGATTGTTGAATAAATAATAAATTCGGGTTTATCGGGGAGACAAATAATAAACAAAAAGACTATGCAAGATGATACTCTCGCATAGTCTTTCTTATTACCCATTATTAAAGTTCTTTTGGTACTTTTCTTTCAAGAAAAGTACAAAAAAACCTTACTTTGCGTCGTTCTGGCGGATCTCAACTCGGCGGATCTTTCCGCTGATGGTCTTGGGAAGCTCGGAAACGAACTCAACGACGCGGGGGTACTTGTAGGGGGCGGTGTGCTCCTTAACGTAGGTTTGGATCTCTTTTTTCAGCGCGTCGCTGCCCTCCTTGCCCTTGACGAGTACGATCGTTGCCTTAACGATCTGACCGCGGATGGGATCGGGCACGGGAGTGATCGCGCACTCAAGCACGTAGGGAAGCTCCATGATAACGCTCTCGATCTCGAAGGGTCCGATGCGGTAGCCGGAAGACTTGATAACGTCGTCCGTACGTCCTACGTACCAGATATAGCCCTCCTCATCCATCCAGGCGGTGTCGCCGGTATGGTAATATCCGTCGTGCCATGCTTCCTTTGTGTGCTCGGCGTCGCGGTAGTACTCAAGGAACAGTCCGGGAGGGGTGCCCTCCTTCGTTCTGATACAGATCTCGCCCGTTTCACCTGTGGGACAGGGAGTATCGTCGGGACGGAGGATCTCCAGCTTATACATGGGAGAGGGTCTGCCCATAGAGCCGGGACGGGGTGTCGTTCCGACGAGGTTACAGATGGAAAGTGTGGTCTCTGTCTGACCGAAGCCCTCCATAATGGTAAGTCCGGTTGCCGCCTTGAACTGATAGAATACCTCGGGGTTCAGAGCCTCGCCTGCGGTGGTGATATACTTGAGGCTTGAAAGATCGAACCTTGAAAGATCTTCCTTAACGAAGAAGCGGAGCATCGTGGGAGGCGCGCAGAAGGTGGTGATACCGTACTCCTTAAAGAGGGGAAGGATGTCGTTTGCATCGAACTTTTCAAAGTCGTATGTAAATACGCAGCCCTCGCAGAGCCACTGACCGTAGAGCTTGCCCCAGAGAGCCTTACCCCAGCCGGTATCGGAGATGGTGAAATGGATGCCCTCGGGATCAACGTTGTGCCAGTAACGGGCTGTGATGTAGTGGCCGATAGCATAGGTAAAGCTGTGTGCGGCGATCTTGGGGTATCCCGTTGTTCCCGATGTGAAGAACATGATCATGGGCTTTTCACCGCAGGCTGTGGGAACTCTTTCGAGAGTATCGGGATATTCCAAAAATTCGCTGTCGAAGTCGTACCAGCCCTCGGCTTTTCCGTGGGCCATAAAGAGCTTTACGGGCTCTTTTGCGGTCTTTGCAGCCGCCTCGGCGTGGTTATGGGTCTCGCCGTCGCCCGTGCAGACGATGGCAGAAACGCCTGCTGCGTTGAAGCGGTACTCAAAGTCGTGTTCAACGAGCTGATGCGTTGCGGGGATAGCGATAGCGCCAAGCTTGTGAAGTGCAAGGATAGTAACCCAGAACTGCCAGTGGCGCTTGAGCACCAGCATCACGCGGTCGCCTTCCTTTACGCCCATGGCGGTAAAGTAGTTTGCGGCGCGGTTTGAAAGGGAGCGAAGCTCGCCGAAGGTGAAGCGGCGCTCGTTGCGGTCGCGATCAAGATGGATCATTGCCACCTTGTCGGGGCACTTCTCGGCGATGGCGTCAACTGTGTCGTATGCAAAGTTATATTTATCAAGATCCTTGAAGCGGATGTCCGTAAGGAGTCCGTTTTCGTTCTCGTCGCACTCGATAAAGTTGAGAACAACGGGATTTTCGGGAAGCTTATGAAGAGGCGTTGTCTTTTCCTCGATCTTTACGGCTTCGTCTGCCATATCGTAGGTAGCGTCGCCGCGGTTCATAACTACTGCAAGGAAGACGCAGTCAGCGCCGCCCGTTGCGATCATACCGTGGGGGAGTGCGGAATTATAGTAAATGGAATCGCCAACGCCGAGGACTTCTGTTTTGCCGTCAACCACTACCTTGAGAGAGCCCGAAAGCACAAGGTTAAATTCCTGTCCGTTATGCTTTGCGGTCTTGATAGGCTGACTCTGCTCCTCCTCGGAGTAGCGGGCAGTAACGCAGAAGGGCTCTGCGATCTTATCCTTGAACATATAAGCGAGGTTTTTGTAGTCAAAGCCTTTTCTGCGGGCAATGGGAAGGCCCTCGCCCTGTCTGTTTACGGTGTACTCGGAAAGAGTGGGGCTCTGACCCTTCAAGAGGTCTGTGGGGTCGGCACCGAGGCGGCTTGCACACTTGTAGATAAAGGTAAAGGTGAAATCGGTCTCACCCTCCTCAAGCTGCTTGTAGGCATCAACGGTAACGCCGGTGCACTGCGCCATTTCTTCAACGGATACTTCGCAGCTTTCGCGGAGGGCGCGGATTCTCTGGGCAACCTCGGCGATCGCATTTGTCATTGTCTTTTCCATGGTCTTTGTCCTTTCGTAGGGAAAATAGAGTGTAGAGGCAAACAAAAAAGCTCGCCTCAAAAAACTTTGAGACGAGCTGTAAAACCCGCGGTACCACTCAAATTGCACTTTCGTGCCACTCTGGGACTCTATCAAGTCCTTCGCCGTCACGTGGCGATAACGGAGAAGCTTACTGTAGTTCAGCTCTCGGCTCGGAAGGGATAGCGCCTGACCGTCATACCTGCTCGCACCAACCGCAGGCTCTCTGAAATGAGAGGGACATTAGCCGTCTTCGTCTTAGCTTTTATTATGTTAGCATTATATACCCCGTGCCTGTTTTGTGTCAATACCCAAATTTACTTTCTGCGTTTTTTACAAAAAGTGAGAGCAATTTGTGTGCGGTTTGACAAGGATCAGAGGCCTGATACTATTCTCGAAAGAGCGTTGGAATCAAGGCTTGTGAAGCTGCCGTCACCGTTTACGTCTGCTGCCTTGAGCTGTTCATCCGAAGGAGAAACGACGCCTGCAAGGAGCCTTTTTACGATATTTACGTCCATTGCATTCAGCTCGCCGTCACCGTTAAGGTCGCCGACAGAGAGCTCGGGAATCTGATCGGGGTCGGTCTTGCCGCATTCGGTGCAGGAGCCGCCTGCGTAGCTGTGTCCGGGGGAGGGGATGGTTGTTGTTTCTATAAGGTTGCATCCGTTTTCGCAGATCCATTTTTCAAAGCCGTCCTCGGTACAGGTGGCGGGGCTTGCTGAAAGGGGAACCATTGAATGTCCCGTTGCGGGGAGAGCTTCCGTTGACGTGCGCTGACAGCGGGTGCAGATGTACTTGACGTAGCCATCCTCCGTGCAGGTGGGCTGCACCTCCTCCGAGAGGACGAGACAGTGTCCCAGCGCCGCAGTAGTTACGGATTTTGAATCGTTACAGTAGCTGCAGCGATAAACGTCGTATCCCTCGGCGGTGCAGATGGGGGCGCGGCTCTCGCTTTCAGAGTACACCCAGACGTGCCCGCACTCAACGGGCTCGTATGCTACGGGGAAGAGGGTCGCCTGACAGAACACATACCTTCCGCCGGAGGAGTAGAGGATATTCATATGATCGTCGTTGGGGCTGCCGCTTCTGTGGGAGGAAATGTTAAGTATACTGCCTGCGCCGCTGAGAGCCTTCGTTTCGCCTACCCTGCTGTAGCTGTAGCCGCCCTTGCCGTCGTACTCGGTTCTGAGGACGGTGAGTGTGCCGTTATGGGACCTGATGATATTAACGTTGCCCTTGCTGTCCTCGTAAAGACGGAAGCCAAAGCCGGATTCGCCTGCCATCTCGTCAACCAGAACCCCTTCGTACAGCTTGACGGCGCCGTCCGCCCCGTCTGTAACGTCCCATACCTGATGGTACCATTTGCTTTCACAGCCGATACTGCGGTCCATTGCTGCCTGAATGAGAGCCTTGTTGTAGGTGATGTGAAGGAGCATCTTGCCGTCGGCCTCTGTTGTGAGAAGCACGTCGCCGCCGTTGTTGTTCTGAACTGCGGAGTAGTAGTTACGAAGTCTGTAGGAGAGGGTATAGCGCTCCTCCTGAGTTCCCGTTACCTTGGAATAGTCAGCCTCGCAAACGGAATACTGCGTATGCTTGCTTTCCGTGATCTTTGGAAAATAGAAAAGATCGAGCTGATCCCAGCAGTAGTTTGCCGACCAGCGGTTGATGCCGTTTTGAGACATATACTGATAGTCGGAGCTTGTAAGTCCTTTGTCGCTGCCGATCTCGGGATAGCCGAGGGATGCGGCCTTTATATCTCTCTGAGCCACGAGGATAAGTCCGCCCTTGCCGTCGGCGTAGCCGAACATATAGCAGTGGCGTGAGTCGATCATAACGTGGCGGACTCGAGTCTGCCATCTGTTTGTCCTCAGGTCAAAAATAGTCCAGTTGAAGGAAGCTCTTTTCAGTCCCTCAACGTAGTCACCGCCTGCGTGCATAACGATGATGCGGTTGTATTTCTCATCGTAGAAGCAGGTGGCGTAGCCGTAGCCGTCCTGGGCACCGCCGCTGATGATGCTGGTATAAGAGGTGATCTCACCGGTCACGGCGTCGAGTCTGTGGGCGCGGGCGTCTATACCCTCACCCGTAAGATTTCTGCCGGAATCGCTGGTGGAGGTGATGGCCCATACGTTTTCGTCCTTGTCAACGAGGAGGGAAACCTGGCTGGAATCGTAGTATTTTTCTCCCGTGAAAACAACGGAGCTTGTGCCTTTGGCAGTATCGATCTTGATAAGAGACCATTTGTTGACGGTCTGCCCCTTACCGTCAGTATACGTGCCCGTAACGTAGGCCGCGTAGTCACCGTGGGAGGTGTGAACGGTTCGTGTCTGATGGTTTCCGTGGACTGCGTCATCGCCGTACCTTGCAAGCTCGATCCGGGAGCCGAGGGAATAGGAGGGTATCCCCTCTGACGCTGACGTGCCGACGAGAAGGCAGGGAACGATCATTACAAGAGCGAGTATTAACGAAAGTACTTTTTTCATAGCTTCTTCCTCTTTTGTTTATTTGTCTACAGTTTACATCAAAACGCAACGGATTTCAACAGATATTTCCCTTTGCTTCTGCGGTTCTTTAAATACGGTGTGTAGGGAAATACAACTATTTGTTAAAAACTGTTGTAATTACAAAAATCATGGAGTATAATGAAGAAAATCTTATTTTGGAGGTACAGTATGTTTTGTCCTTATTGCGGAGCAAGCATCGATGCAGGCTCCACGTTTTGCCCTTCCTGCGGCAGAGCGATTTCCAATTCTCAGCAGCCCCAGCAGCCCCAGCCCCAGCAGCCCGATCTTCCTATGAAGTGGTATAAGTTCCTTATTTATTTTGCACTTTTTGCAGGAGCAGTTATCAACCTTATTAACGGCTTTACAATGATGACAGGCGCAGCATACGGTGAAATGGCTGATCTTGTATACAGCTATTACGACGGCCTCAAGGCCCTTGATATGATCATCGGTATTGCAAGCATCGCTCTTGCAGTTCTCGGCATCTACACAAGATTCCGTCTTTCCGGCTACTATCAGAACGGTCCCCAGATGCTTCTTATCGTTTACATTGCAGGTGCTGTTATCAATATCGGATATCTCGTTGGTATGTATGCGATCCTTCCTTCCGACATTACTGCGGCTATCTCCCCCGTTTCTTACATTACAAGCACGATCACAAGCTGTGTAATGATAGGCGTAAACAACGTATATTTCCAGAAGCGCAGTCATCTCTTTACAAAGTAAAAACAGAATGATAAAAAGGGCGGCAGAAGCCGCCTTTTTTATATGATAATACTTTAAAATACAAATCAAATCTTCTTTGACGTCTTTTTGAATACCGTTGCGCATCTCTGGGGGAGGTAGCACATAAAGCCGATGCGTCCGTCGGGGAACCTCGTTGCCTTATACTTATAATTCGTATCAACGCGCTGAGAGCCGCCGAAGCGCTCCTCGTCCGTTGTGAGGATAACGGAATAGGTTCCCTCCTCGTGAACGGGAACGAAGTAGCCCTCAAAGGACTGTGAGGGATTGAAGTTAAAGGCGAACACCACGTTGCCCTTGCCGTACATAAGCACCTTATCGTCCTGACCTGTCCAAAGGGAGTAGCCCTCCTTTTTCAGAAGGTTTTCCTTCTTAATAAGGGCGATCATTGCCTTATCGAATTCGAGAAGATAGCCGTAGCGAAGGTCGGGGTTGTCTGCCAGCGACCACTGACGGCGGCAATGGTGATAGCTCCAGCCGTTGCCCTCACGGGGGAAGTCGATCCATTCGGGGTGGCCGAACTCGTTGCCCATAAAGTTAAGATATCCGTCACCTGCAAGGGTGGAGGTAACGAGGCGGATCATCTTGTGAAGGGCGATGCCTCGGTCGATAACCGCGCTTTCCGTATTCTTTGCCATGCTCCAGTACATTTCGGAATCGCAAAGGCGGAACATTATAGTCTTGTCGCCAACCAGCGCCTGGTCGTGAGATTCGCTGTAGCCTATCGCCTTTTCCTTGGGGCGGCGGCTTGTGAGCTCATACCAGAGCTTGTACATATCCCACTCCTCATCCGGCTTTTCCTTTATCATCTTGATCCAAAGATCGGGAATACCCATAGAAAGGCGGAAGTCAAAGCCGATGCCGCCGTCGCGTATGGGAAGGCACATACCGGGCATACCGGACATATCCTCGGCAATGGTGAGGGCATTGGGATTTATTTCGTGGATAAGCTCGTTTGCAAGCTGGAGATAGGTGATGGCCTCGATATCCGTATTCATTGAGAAATACATTTCGTAGCCTGTAAACGCTGAACCGAGACCGTGGTCGTGGTAGAGCATGGATGTAACTCCGTCAAAGCGGAAGCCGTCGAAGTGGAAGGTCTCCATCCAGTATTTGAGGTTGGAAAGAAGAAAATGGATGACCTGATCCTTGCCGTAATTAAAGAGCTTTGTTCCCCACGCAGAGTGGTCTCCCTTGGGTCCCTCGTGGAAGAACTGATACGTTGTGCCGTCGAACTCGTTGATGCCCTCGGCGGTGTTCTTTACTGCGTGGGAGTGGACCACGTCAAGAAGAACGGCGATTCCCATCCCGTGGGCGGCGTTTATAAGGGCCTTTAAGTCCTCGCTCTTTCCGTAGCGGCTTGAGGGGGCGAAGAAGTTTGATACCTGATAGCCGAAGGAGCCGTAATAGGGGTGCTCCATAATAGCCATTATCTGAATGGTATTGTAGCCCATATCCTTGATGCGGGGGAGTATGTTGTCCTTGAATTCAAGATAGGAGGCAACCTTGTACTCCTCGCTTGCCATACCGATATGGCACTCGTAGATAAGGGGCGTCTTTTGGGGCTTGAAGCCCTCGTCGGTCCACGCGTAGGGAGCGGCAGTTTCCTCGATCTCGGCGCACCAGAGATAGGTAACGGGATCCTGTACGACTCTCGTGGCGTAAAGAGGGATTCGGCGAAGCTCCTCGCCGTTATGAATAACGATAGTCTGAACCTTCTGTCCCGGCCGAAGGGCGTTCTTTCCCTTGAGATGGATCTCAAATACTCCGTGTTCGGGAAGCTTTTCCATTTTGTTTGCGCGGGGATGCCAGTCGCAGAAATCTCCCGTGAGGTACATGGAGTCAGCTCCCGGAGCCCACTCGCGGTATACCCAGCCGCCCTTCTCTCGGTGGAAACCGAAGTAATTATGTGCATTTGCAAAGTCGGAAAGAGTCTCGCCCTTTTTGAGAAGCTGAGCACGTTTTTCCTTGTAAGCGTTCATTCTGAGGTCGATATCCTTCTCAAAGGGAGCTAGATACGGGTCTATCTTAATAATTTTGTATGACATAATTACCTCCAAATATTTTTATCTGATATAACTATACCCCTTTTTTGCTTTGATGTCAACCGCAGGGGCGTTAATTTGTGTTTACAAGGCTTGGGTTTTGTGGTATCATTGTATCAGAAAGGCTGGTGCATTTATGAGTTCAAAGGTATATTTTTCAAAAAGCATTACTCCCCGGGAGATAGTTAAGCTTTACAATATGATAGAAAGCCCCCTTGAGGGAAGAGTTGCCGTTAAGCTCCATTCCGGCGAAAAGGGAAACCAGAATTTCCTCCGTGCCGAGCTGTGGAAGGATATCGTTGCAGCGGTTGAGGGTACGCCCGTTGAATGTAATACCGCATACGACGGTATGAGAAACACAACGAGAAAGCATTATTCTCTCCTTCGCGAGCACGGCTGGCTCGACCTTTTCCGCGTTGAGATCCTTGACGCTGTGGGACCCGATCTTGAGCTTCCCATCCCCGAAGGCAAGAGAATAAAGAGAAACTTCGTGGGCAGAACTATTGAGGAGTTTGATTCTCTCCTCGTGCTTTCACATTTCAAGGGTCACCCCATGGGCGGCTACGGCGGAGCACTTAAACAGCTTTCCATCGGACTTGCGTCCTCCTTCGGAAAGGCCTATATCCACGGTGTTGGCGAGCCCGATAAGAAGTGGACTGCGGATCACGATTCCTTCCTTGAATCAATGGCAGACGCGGCAAAGTCAGTAGTTGATTATTTCGACGGGAAGATCGTTTATATCAACGTAATGAAGAATATGTCCGTAGACTGCGACTGCTGCAGAGTTGCAGAGGATCCCTGCATGGGTGATATAGGTATTCTTGCATCTCTCGACCCCGTTGCAATAGATCAGGCCTGCCTTGATCTTGTGTATAATTCCGACGATCCCGGCCGCGATCATCTTATCGAGCGAATCGAGTCGAGAAACGGCATCCTCACGGTAGAAGCGGCAGCCGCCCTCGGCGTAGGAAGTCGCGAGTACGAGCTTATTGAAGTGGAATGAAGAATTATAAAAGCATAGTTTATAACAAGAAGCATCTCGCAGGTAGCACCGGTGCCACGGTGGAGATATACGATAAAACCAAAACCGTTGTGGCAAGGCTTGAAGGGCTAAAAAAAGCTTACGATCTTTGCCTTTCTCCCAATGGAGAACTTCTTTGTGTGCGGTCCGCCAATGGCTATTTCGTGATATTTTCCATTGCATCACTCGCCGAGATAGGAAAGGTCGAGATAGATAAAAAATACAACAGTGTTGATGGCGGTATGCTTTTTTTGCACGACTCCACAAGGCTTTATAATATTGAGGTCCAAGAGGCGGATGAAAATATGGCTTGTACCGTTGCGGTCTACAGTATGGAGGATCTTACTCTGACAAAAAGAGCATCACTCCCGAAAAAAACCTATATCAATGATTTTGAATATGACAGTGCAGACGGGAATTATTACGTTATCGGTTATGTCAGAGGCGAGGACGGTTATCGGTTTATAGCTAAGTTTTCCGATGGAGAAATCGTTTCTCCCGTGAAGATCACAAAAAGTGAGCATGAGCTGTACGCGCAGTTGAAGTGCCTTGAAAACAGAGGGCATAACTCAGGAAAATTTACGGGAAATGCGGAAAGCTTTTTAGACCGCGGCTTCAGCCTTGCAAAACTTTATAAATACCGTAAAGAAAATGAAATATGATCCAAAGGAGCCGATGCATCGATATGCATCGGCTCTGCTTTTTATTGTAGATAAATTCGGATTTATCGGGGAGGACGGGGACGCAAAACCTTTTTTGAAAAAAAGGTTCTGCACTCCAAAAAACTTTAAAAAGGGAGGGGCAAATTCGGGTTTGACGAACAGTATGAACTTCTGCAAACATCCCTCCTCCGCGTCATCCTGAGCGGAAGAAATATCCCGGTGGGATATTTCTGTAGTCGAACCACCCCTTAGGGTGGCGATCTCTTTAGAGAGCGGGATCTGCGGAAAGAATATACTCTATCGTTAACCTTTTCGTAGATCCCGCCCCTATGGGGCGCCCTCCCTATGGTTGGGTTCGACTCCGCAAACAATTCACCGGATTGTTTGCTACGCTCAGGATGACGCACGAAGGTGGCGTTCTCCGCAAATCTATCACACCGATAAACACGAATTTACCTATCCCTTTTCAAAGTTTTTTGAGAGTGCAGAGAACTTTTTTCAAAAAAGTTCTTTGCGTCCCCCGTCCCCCCTATAAACCCGAATTTGGAGATAGATCGCAAAAAAAGGACACCTTGAGGTGTCCTTTTTTATCAGCCGATGAGCTTTCTGATCTTTTCGCTCTGCTCTTCCATTGCGCAGAGGAAGGAGGCGTAGTCGCGGCGCTTTTCGCGGTTCCATGTGTTTTCTGCAACTGCGGGAAGGCGGCTCTCGATCTCGCAAAGCTCCTTTGCAAGACCTACCTCGGGATCCTTATACTCACACTTGAGACCGTCGCCCCAGGAGCAAAGCTGACCGCCCTCGATGTTGGGGATATAGTCAAACTTCATGTATCCGTTCTTATAGGGGGAGTTCTCGTTGATGGTACCGAAGGAATATACGTCCCAGTCAAAGCAGTTCTTCTGAGTGTAGATCCAGTAGGGGATAACTACGTAGAGGGGGAACCACGCGCAGTTGATGACCTCAAAGCCGGACTCTGCGAGAGAGGGAGCGAGCTGGTAGGAGGAATCGAATACCATAACGGTAACGTTCTTGGGAACGATATCGTTTGTTTCCTTATTGAAGCCCTCCCAAACTGCGGGCTTCTTGCCGCACTCGGTAATGGTTTCAGCCATTTCCTTGATAAAGGTTGCAAGGAAGCGAAGCATTACCCATTCGTTGGGAGTCATACCGGGGGCCTCGTCATTTACGGAGATGCCGATCTCCTCGCCGTATGCAAAGCACTCGTCTGAGAGCCACCAGCCGAGACGGGACTCGTCGCCGCCCATATGGATGTACTCGGAGTGGGGGAACATCTCGCAAAGTTCGCGGTAAAGGATCTTTGTAGCCTCGATAGCGTCCTTTGTGAACTTGATGATGCCCTCAACGCCGAACACCTCGGGATATGCCTTGAGCATAGAGGTGGAGTGGCCGGGGGTATCAAGCTCGGGGATAATGGAAACGCCGTTTTCGTATGCGTAGCTATCGATCTCTGCGATCTCCTCGCAGGAGTAGCAGTTCTCGGGTGTTGTGATCCCCGGGAACGCCTTTGAGGGAAGGGTGAAGTTCTCGTCGTCCGTAAAGTGGATGTGGAGATACTTTACCTTATAGAAGCGGCAAAGGTCAACGTACTTCTTGAGAAGGGGAACGGAATGACGGCGGCGTGCGCAGTCGATAAGAAGACCTCTCCACTTGCACTCGGGTCTGTCGTATACTCCGCCTGTGGGGAGGAGGAGCTTTCCGTCGCGGTTTTCGCAAAGCTGAAGAATGGTGCCGAATGCATAGTTGAGACCGTCGGAATCGCCTACCTTAACGGTGATCTTGCCTGCGGTCTCGCCGATCTCGAGGCGGTATTCGCCTGCGGCAAGGCACTCGCACTTCTTTATTGTAATGGCGCCGTCCTCTGCGCTCTTAACGTCTATATCAAGGATACGCTTTGCATACATAGCAAAGGAAGCGATCTCAAGAGGAAAATCTCCGGATACGGTAGCCTCGTATGCGTTGACAGTGCCGTCTCCCCAGTAACCCTTGGGGGAAGGGATGATTTCTGTAAATTTAGCCATTGTCGTATT
The DNA here is from genome assembly GCA_015063955.1 of Oscillospiraceae bacterium. Taxonomy (GTDB): domain Bacteria; phylum Bacillota; class Clostridia; order Oscillospirales; family CAG-272; genus Avispirillum. Next base: position 12,631 of record SVTD01000023.1, read on the forward strand.
ACCTCGAACAAAAAGGATGCTTTATTCTATCATATGAAAAAATCAAAGTCAACGGGAATGGGAAATAAAGGGAAAATGAAATAAATTATTGTCGGATAACCTTCTTCATAAAAGAATCCCCCGTACGGTTGTACGGGGGATATCAATTAAGCTTTATTAATAAAGGTTTGCAGCTCCCACTCTTACCGCTACTGCGTTTTCTGCGCCGGATAACGTGGGGGTGAATACGAAGGAGTCGAGATATACGGTCTCGCCTGCCTCAGCATCAAAGGTGAATGAAATGGAAGTGATCTCGCCGCAGGCCTCTGTGAACTTCGCAACGGATGCGCCGAAGAGCTCGTTTGAGGGGATGGAGAGAGTCTTTTCCATAGTTCCGTCCGCATAGGTGAGAGTAACGGTAACTGCCACGGGCTCTGCGTTTTCAGCCTTTGCACATACGGTCACGTACTTGAACATATCGGCAGAAAGGCCGCTTTCTGCAAGGTCAACGGTGATAAGAGCGTCTTCCTTTGAAAGAACGATCTTTGCAGCCTTAGCTACAGGACAGTAGGAGATTTCGGCATCTGCGCCGCTTACTGTAGTCTCCTCAAGGATTCCTGAGAGAGTCATCTTGAGAGTAAGGGAATCCTGAGGGTCGATGCTTCCGTCTGCGTTAACGTCAAGAGCTATGGGATTTGCAACCTGGTATCCGCCGTCAACGAGGTAATGTCTGAGATGGAGAGAGTCAACTGCGTTTATTGCGCCGTTGCCGTCTGCGTCGCCTGCAAGGTAGCTCTCGCCGCCCTTTGTTGTGAGGATAGCTGTGGTAGCATCGTCAGACATAAGATATGTAACTGCCTCGGCAGCGTCAGCATTTGCCGCTCTCTCGCGCTCGATGGCAACGTCAGATGCATTCTCGCTGTCTGTGCAGAGAACGATAGAGCTTACGAGAAGGGTATCGTTGGTAGCACTGGATGCGAAGGGCTGGATCTTGAGAGAGGAGATGTTTCCTGCCCACTTGGAGTCGCCGGACATATCGATGATATAGGAGTGGTATGCACCGTCAAGGGTGAGGGTGATCTGAGTAGTTGCGCAGGCGCCTGTTTCTGTTGTAAAGGTGAACTTGGATGCCTTAGCGCGGACGCTGTTGGAAAGGGGAGCCTTAACGGTATAAACGACGTAGTCGTATCCGTCGGCAGAAACGATGGCATCTCCGCCCTTGTAATCAAGCTCTACAGCCGCAGTTCTTGCGTTTGATACTGCGATGGAGAGAGCCTTTTCGCCGTCGTCAAACTTTGTGGCAACGGTGTTGCTTTCACCTACGATATCCATAGGCTTTGCCGTTGCGAAGATAAGCTTTGATACGTCGAGAGCAGAGTTTGCAACGTTATCTGCAGAGGTAGGAACACGGTCAAGCTCGGCGGCCTTTTCCATATACTTTTCTCTTGCCTCGTCGGCAGTTGTGCTGGCTGCGATCTCAGCGGAAGCCGCCGCTGCAAGGCTTGTGAAATCTGCCCAGTCGGGGCTGTCGTACTCGTACTCGTATCTGTAGCTGAGAATCCTGTCTGCAAGACCTGCGATATATGCTTCTTCAGAGTCAAGCTCCAGCGTCTTCATAATAGTCTGAACGAACACTCGGTTTGAGAAGTCGTTGGGATGGCAGAGGAAGTCGCCCGTCATATCAAGGTAGTCCTTGCGGGACTTGAGATACTGGTGAATGCTTGTGGAATCTGCGATTGCAACGCCCTGTCTCTCAAGGGTGTAGAGCGCGTCTGCATATGCGTAGAACCAGTCTGCGGGGAAGATAAGGGGATTGGAGAGGATGGGGGCAACGAGAATGATATCACAGTCGGGAATGTTCTCGTTTACGGCGTCGATTGCCTGGGTGAGGGTATCGATATAGTAGTCCGCCGATTCGCCTGCCATACATTCGTTTGTACCGAACTCGATAATAAGAAGGTCGGGATCGTACGCCACGATCTCATCCATTCTTTCGATGGCGAGAGTAGCAGTTGCGCCGCCCTGGGCGATGGTCTCATTTTCAATGATCGCATCGGGGTATCTTTCCTGAATGGCCTTTGCAGTCATATCGCACCACGCATCGGCATAGGGAGAAACGCCTGTGTCGCCGATGTCGCTTGAAACGTTGGCACCGCCTGCAATGGAGTCGCCGATGCCGAGGACCTTAACGGTCTCGCCCTCGGTATTGAGCTTTCTCATTACGTTCTCAAGGTACATTCCCTTTGACTCGGGAACGGGGCCGTTCCAATCGCTCTTTACGGTGTACGTAACGTTCATATAGCCAACGAAGTACATATCGTACTGACCTGCGTGAACGAAATCGCCGTTAAGAGTTTCCCAATACGTGCCGGAGGGGTTCGTTTCCTTATATACCGTGTTATAGGTATAGCTTCTGATGGAGCTTCCCTCGGGGATGACCAGCTTTCCGTCCTCAACGAGATAGTCCACACCGTAAACGTATTCCTTGTTAAGGTAGGAGTTTCTTACGGAAACGACGCGGTCGATATCGTACATAAGAGGCTCGGGAGCGATGGTTCCGTCAGGCTCCTGAAGAACGAAGAAGGATTCGTTGAAAACGATATCGTTATCCCAGTAATACTTGGTATAGCGCTCTACCTCGTACGTATCGAGATCGAGGTATTCCTCCTCGTATATAGCAAGAGAGCCGTTTGCAATGTCAACGATGGAATGATTATCTTCATATCCCATCATCTTATCGTAAAGATAGATGCTGTAGACATCGGAGGGGGTGTAGGAAAACCAACAGTTCTCACCTGTAAAGCCCATGGAAAAGAAATGGAATTTGTGTCCTGCCGCAACGCTGCAGTGGCCCAAATACATATCGTTTTCAGTAGTGAAATCGAGAAAACTGTCTGCAGCCGTTGCGGGAAGCCACATTGCTAAGGTGTAAAGATTCTCGGTAAGTCTTACGGTAACCTTCTCACCTGCCGCATCGGGGGTGATCTTATAAGCCGACAGATAGCTGTCGTACTCGATCTTTGCGCCCTCAGCCGAGATCATATCCTCGGTGATGGTCATAATCACATCTTCATCCTCTGCGAAAACGGGGAACGAAAGACCCGTGATCACGATGAGAGACGCAAGAAGTATTGAAATAATTCTTTTCATAACGCACCTCTGTTATAAAATTTTATTGTATATATTTTATCACACCTACATCCTCCCGTCAACAGATATTCTGCATTTTTACCAATGGCAGACTCCGACGGAAGCAAAGAAAAAGCCAAACAGATTGACTTTACAGAAGATATGGAGTATAATAGTTTCCAGTAGAATGATACTTCAAAGAAAGAATCGGTATTATGCTTAAACGTTTTATTATATTTCTTACAGTTATCGTTTTGATAGCCTCTGCAGCTCTGCCAACGGCCGCTCTCGGTCAGCCCGTAACGGAAAACCGAGACTATATAATCGAGGAGTCCTGCGTTATCGGCTGGGATAAATGCCCTATCTTCCTCCGGGGAGACGGATCCTTTGAGCATACCGAGCACGGTGCCGCAGTTTACGTTTCCTTCGGGGAGAGAAATACTGCCGCAAGGGTCGTAAAAAACGACCTGCCCTATCCCATTGCCACCCATACCTATACAAAGGATGGCGTTGACTATACGGTAGAGCAGTTTGCCCTCGGAGATGAGAGCGGAGCGGTCTGCGTTTACTCCCGCTTTACGGTTAAGAATACAACGGATGCCGCCGTTCCGTTTCCTACGGTGAAGGGCACGGTGCCCTCATCCCAGGCACCCACCTCTGTGGAAAAGGGAGAGAGCGCATCCTGCGACTATATAGTTTCTGTCAAAGCCTCCGATGCCCAAAGAGCCTCCGACAGCCTCAAGGCTGAGACCTTTGATACGGCAAAGGCGAAGATGATCGCCTATTGGGACGGCTATATTGCAGAAAAGCTGACGGTAACTAAGCTTTCAGCCGATCACGAGGAGGCGCTTTCTCTCTATCGTACCCTCCTTGTTGAGCACGCCGTTACAGGCACCCCCTCCCCCGCAGATGCCATAGCGTCTGACGGACTTTGCCGCGAGGTGCTTTCCAAAAGCTCCGACGTTTACGCCTGCGCTCTTGCTATCATCAAGACCGGTGACGCCGCAGCTCTTTCGTCTCTTGACAGCATAAAAAACATTGCAAACGATATCATCTATAGCGAAAAGGATCTTCCCTACCTTTCCATGGAGGAGAATCTGGAGGCACTTCTTACTCTTCAGAGCTATGGGTATATTCTGAAAAAGCTGTCGGCGGCAGACCCTCTTCTCAGCGAGGAGGCAGCGGAAGTCAGCGAGAGGGCTGCCCTTCTTGCAGACAGCATCGCCCTTGCCGTTGAGGAAACAGAAAAGATCCTCCCCTGTGACTGGGAGGTGGCTACTACAGATTCCACCGCTCCCATCGTTCTCACGGGAAAGGACTGCGCCTCCGCAAAGGCGATTTGCTCCTGGTATATAAAGAGCGCGCCCTTCACGGATGCACCCTCCAAAAAGCTCGTTGCCCTTGCAAAGGATGCAAACTCATATTACAGCGCCCCAGACGACTGTGCGGCGGCTATCCTCTCCATCCTTACGGAGCGCGAGGACGGAACCCTTATCATCGGTCGAGGCGCCCCCGTTTCTCTCCTTTCACAGAACGCGTCCTTCACGGTGGATAACGTTATTCTTTCTTCAAAGAGCACCGTTTCCCTTACGGTGAAGGTGAATAAAAACAATATCGATATAACGGTTTCCGGCGCGGCATCCACTCCCATTCAGGTGGAATTTCCCGTAATGACCGACAATATCGAGTATGCCTCTGCAGGCTTTGACAGCGATTCCGGCGTTGTAACGGCGCCTGAGGGAACGTCATCCATTTCCGTAAGACTTACGGAGAAGGTGACCGACTCCGAAAGCTCACGCAAGGCAGGAGCAGACCTTGAGGCCGCCATCTGCCGGGCGTACGAAAAAAAGGTGGATTCCCCCACCACGGTTTCAAAAAACGAATTTGATACTGCTCTTAAAAGAGCCGAGAGCGTCCGTACCGCAACTGTTGAGGAAAAGAACTCTGCCGCGGCATCTCTGAGGGCGGCAACCGAAGCCCTTTCTCCCATGGTAGCAGGCTACAGCCACGTCATTCCCGAGGGCGGAGCCGGCGTTGGAACCGTTACGAAGAGCGAGGTGTATGAGAAATTCTCCCTTCCCTCTGCCGGAACGGTCACAGGTCTTTTCGTCAAGGGCGAATACTCGGAGGGCATCTCTGCCGCAGTTTATACCCTGAGGGGCGATAATTATACAACTGACGAGCTTCGGGGCGAGTGCTACGGCGAGGAGGCCGAGGGCGGCATCTTCTTCCCCCTGAGCTTTGAGGCGGAGCAGGATAAGGTATACGTTCTTTGTATCTTCTCCGAGGATGGCGACGTTTCACTCACGTTGGAAAGCTCGGAGGATGCAACTGCCCATACCGTGGAGGCAGGAGCGACCGTAGTATATGCGGGAGCCTCTCTCTCCCTTGATTTCACCGTCAGACAGGCTGACAGAAAGGACATTGATAAGTTCTACAACGCCTGCCTGGAGTCAGACGTTTCCGGATTCACAAAGGAATCAAGAAAGACCCTTAACAGTAAAATGAAGGCGGCGAAGGCCCTTCTCTGTACTCAGTCGGTAACTGAGGAGGAGTGCGAAAAGGTCTACGATGAGCTGAAAAAGGCGTACGACGGGCTTGACACCTACGCATCCGAGGATAAGATAGAGGAGACCCCCATCGTGGGACTGGTGCTTATCGGGATCGTAATAGTCCTTCTTATAGCAACCTTCCTTTCCGCCATGGCGGCAAGAAAGAAAATGAACCCCGATTCATAACAATATTCTGTTCTCCGCAAGGCGAACAGAATATCACGCTGACTTCAGTCGGCATATCACTTTACAAAAAGAGAAGACTCGTTTCAAAAACGAGTCTTCTCTTTTTGTTGTCAGTAGTTTTTTTCGGGCTTTTTGTTATGTAATCAGCCTTAATCGGCAGTGCCCTCTTCCTTTGCGGCTTCGACGCAAAGATGTGACACCTGAGACATACCGGAGCGGATGAGCGCAAGCACGAATACCCATGCGAGAACTGTAAGTCCGATAAGCACGGGGATGCTTGAGAAAGGCATATCCCAGACTGCGTGAAGCACTACGGGAACAGGGAAGAGACGCCAGAATTTTCCGCTTTTGAATACGTCAACGTCGGCTTTTCCGTCACCCTTTGCAAGCATTACGGCAGCACCTGAAATTGCCGCCCATACGATATGTCCGCCTGCGGCAAGAAGTCCGCGAAGGATGATGTTGTGAATGATGCCGTCAAGATCGCCGCCGTATACGAGGGCGTATCCCGCAGATTCAAAAGCCGCAAAGCCGGCACCTACCGCGGCGCCTATAAGTATGCCGTTTAAGATATATTTTGAATCGTAAATCCTTATGAGCAAAAATACAACGCCAAGCTTTCCCAATTCCTCAACGATGCCAACGATGGTCGCGCCAACGTAGTCAAGTCCGCCCTCACCGGGTGAGATGAAGGTGAAGAGGAACAGCGTGAACACAAGGGATGCAACTCCGCCGATAAAGAACATGATAACGAGGCGGAATATGCTTATATTTCTCGGAATATTCGTTTCCCAGAAAAGAACGAGCAGTGTAAAGGGCATGGTCAGAGCGCCAATGAACATAACTCCGGGCAGGGCAAGCATATTTCCGAAGAAATACGTGCAGGCAGAGAGCAGTCCGAAGGTGATGATAAGAACGAGAAATACTCTGGAATATATCCAGGGGCGGTTCCATTCGGTGCAAAGCTCCCGAAGGGAGGGGGTGGTGTGGCAGGTACCGCTTATGAGAAGGCTGTCGCTTTCCTCCGTGGTGTGCTTTTTGAAAATATCGCTCCAGAGATCCGTAAGCTTGAAGCTGACGTCGTCATTCTTGCCTCCCGTCATCTCCTCGAAGGTCTCTTTTACCTTCTTTGTAAAATCGCTGTCGCTGTGCTGAGGCTGAGCATCTTGGTAATACTGAGCTCCGGCACCGGTATTTTGAGCGTCTCCCGTTTGTTTCTGTGCTATGGGAGTACCGCAATTTGCACAGAATTTACTGTCGCCTGCATTGTATCCGCATTTCGAGCAAAACATAGCTTATCCTTTCATTCTAAAAAACGGTTATTGAGTATATCTTTAAATTCTTCAAGGGTTTTTGCAGAGTTCAGAGCGGCGCGCACCTCGGCGCTTCCTCTCATTCCCCGTATAAAGTGTGCGGCGCGGCCGCGAGCTTCGCGGATGCCCCGATCCTCACCCTTAAGGTCAACGATAGCGCTGACGAGGGCGATTGCGGCTCTGATGCGGTCCTCTTTTGTGGGGGCAGAGTATTCTCTGCCTTCAAGATACGCCCGTATCTCCCTGAAGATCCAGGGATTTCCAAGGGCCTCGCGGCCTATCATAAGTCCGTCGCAGGCAGTTTCGCTAAGCATTTTTGCGGCGCTTTTGCCGTCTGTAATATCGCCGTTTCCGATGACCTTCACACAAGGGGGCAGGGCATCGCGTACACGGGCGATGATCTCCATATCTATTCCGGGGTAGTAAAGGCGCTCACGGGTCCTTGCGTGAACGGCAACCGCAGCCGCTCCCGCATCGGCGCAGGCCTTTGCCACATCAACTGCGTTTTTTGATCCTTCGTCCCAGCCTGCACGGATCTTAACCGTTACGGGAAGATCCACGCGGTCAACTATGGCAGAGACGATCTCGCCTGCAAGTCGTGGGTTTTTCATAAGGGCAGAGCCGTCTCCCGAAAGGGCGATCTTTTTCACCGGGCAGCCCATATTTATGTCGATAGCTACGGGCTTTTCCTCGTATCTGCAGCCTTCAAAGTCGCCGCTTTCGATCATTTTTGCCGCCGTTGCCATAACGTCGGGCTCGTGGCCGAAAAGCTGTATTGCGGTGGGGCTGTCATTCTTTGGAAGATAGGCAAGATCGGCAGTTTTTTTATCCTTGAAGGTCATTGCCTTCGCCGATATCATTTCGCTGACGGCAAGGTCCGCACCTCCCTCGTAGCACATAAGCCGAAAGGGCGCATCCGTAAATCCTGCCATGGGGGCGAGCACCAATATTGGAATTTTGGTATTATTCATCGTCAAGCTTGAGAACTGCCATGAAGGCCTCGGGAGATACCTGAACGCTGCCGAGCTGGCGCATCTTCTTCTTACCCTCCTTCTGCTTTTCAAGGAGCTTTTTCTTACGGGTGATGTCGCCGCCGTAGCACTTTGCAAGAACGTCCTTTCTCATAGCCTTAACAGTTTCGCGGGCGATGATCTTGGAGCCGATGGCCGCCTGAATAGGTATCTCAAAGAGCTGACGGGGGATGTTGTCCTTAAGCTTTGCGGCGATCTTGCGGGCACGGGTGTATGCCTTGTCACGGTGAACGATAAAGGTAAGAGCATCGACTATTTCACCGTTGAGCATAAAGTCAAGCTTTACGAGATCGCTTTCAACGTAGCCCTTCATCTCGTAGTCAAGAGATGCATAACCGCGGCTGCGGCTCTTGAGGGCGTCGAAGAAGTCGTAGATGATCTCGTTGAGGGGAAGATCGTAGTGAAGCTCAACTCGGTCTGTGTCAAGATACTTCATATCGAGGTATTCGCCGCGTCTGTCCTGGCAAAGGTCCATAATTCCGCCAACGTACTCCGCGGGAGTGATGATGGAGGCTGAAACGATAGGCTCGTAGGAGGTCTCGATGGCGTCGGGAGAGGGGTAATTCGTGGGGTTATCCACTCGAACGATCTCGCCGCCGTGTACCTTTACCTCGTAGATAACGGAGGGGGCTGTCGTTATGATATCGAGATTGAATTCGCGCTCAAGTCGCTCCTCGATGATCTCCATATGGAGAAGTCCGAGGAATCCGCAGCGGAAGCCGAAGCCGAGTGCGGCGCTTGTTTCAGGCTCGAACACGAGAGCCGCGTCGTTAAGACGGAGCTTTTCTAAAGCTTCCTTCGTTTCGTTGTACTTTGCGCCGTCTGCAGGATAGATACCTGCATAAACCATGGGCTGAACGCTCTGGAAGCCGGGAAGAGGCTCCTCGCAGGGGTTGTCTGCAAGGGTGACGGTGTCACCGACACGGGTCTCGGAAACTGTCTTGATGGAGGCTGTGATATATCCAACCTCGCCTGCCTTGAGGCTTTCCTGCTTCTGCAGACCGAAGGGCTGCATGGAGCCGACCTCAACGACGTCAAATTCAGCGCCGGTGCTCATAAGGCGGATCTTGTCTCCCGCCTTTACGGTGCCGTCCATAATACGGATATAAACTACAACGCCGAGATATGAGTTGTAAACTGAGTCGAAGATAAGGGCGCGGAGGGGGGCTGTCTCGTCGCCCACGGGTGCGGGGATATATTCGATGATAGCGTCAAGAACGTCGCCGATATTAAGGCCGGTCTTTGCAGACACGGCGGGGCAGCCCTCGGCGGGAATTCCTATAACGTCCTCGATCTCTTCGCGGCACTTGTCTACCATTGCCGAGGGGAGGTCGATCTTATTGATAACGGGAACGATCTCAAGGTCAGCGTCTACTGCAAGATATGCGTTTGCAAGGGTCTGAGCCTCGATTCCCTGAGTTGCGTCAACAACGAGAAGAGCGCCCTCGCAGGCGTTGAGCGAGCGGGAGACCTCGTAGTTAAAGTCAACGTGGCCGGGGGTGTCGATAAGGTTCAGCTGATACTGCTCGCCGTCCTTTGCCTTGTAGTCAATGCGAACGGCGCGTGCCTTGATGGTAATGCCGCGCTCGCGCTCGAGGTCCATATCGTCAAGCAGCTGCTCCTCCATGTCGCGCTTTTCGACCGTATCGGAAAATTCGAGAATACGGTCTGCAAGAGTGGATTTGCCGTGGTCGATATGGGCAATTATAGAAAAGTTTCTTATATGCTCAAGTCTTTCGGAAGATGTTGCCATTTTCTGATTCCTTCCTGAATTTATCTTAATAATTAATTATATCAAACTGCAGGTTCTAAATCAAGAGAAAAATAACGCAGCACAAAAATTCAGGCTATTACCCGCAAGGGAATTATTTCTTTTCTGCGAGCTCCTTTTCCATTTCACGCTGGAGCGCAGGATCGTATGAAAGCATGGGAACAACGTCCTTTTTGCCCCTGAGGTTTCTGTCGATATAGTTTTTTACAAGCTTGATAACGAGGGGAGTAAGGGAGATGACGCCGATAAGGTTTGGGATCATCATAAAGCCGTTGAAGGTATCGGAGATATCCCACGCCAGGGAGGACTCCATAACTGCGCCGAATATGATTGCAACAACGAAAACGATCTGATAGACCTTGACGGCGCGGGTGCCCATAAGATATTCCACCGCCTTTGCACCGTACTGAGACCAGCCTACCACCGTGGTAAAGGCGAAAAGGAAGATAGCAACGGCAACGAATATCTCACCGAAGATACCGAAGGACTGGCCGAATGCACGGGAAACGAGGGTAGCGTCGCTGACTCCCTCAAGTGCAACGCCTCTTTCAAGGTCGATAAGACCTGAGGAGAGAACCACGAAGGCAGTCGCCGTGCAGACAACGAAGGTATCCACAAAGACCTCGAATATTCCCCACATACCCTGCTTTACAGGCTCGCGCACGTCGGCGGAGGAGTGTACCATAACGGAGGAGCCGAGACCTGCTTCGTTTGAGAACATTCCTCTCTTACAGCCCTGGGCTACGATCTTTGAGATAACGGCGCCTGCGGCACCGCCGGCAAGAGCCTCGTTGTTAAAGGCAAAGCGGAAGATAGAGGCAAAAACGTCTCCTGCCTTGTCAATATTGATAAAGAACAGGATAAGTGCGCCGAGAAAATAAAAGATCGCCATAAAGGGAACCACTTTTTCGGCAAAGGAAGCGATCCTCTGGATTCCGCCGAGAATTATTAATCCGCCAAGGACCATAAGAACGGCACCGATGACGATATTCAGAACGGGCACCGATCCGATGCTTCCGAGGTCTGCGTTTCTGAACACAGCCTCTTTAAGATTGATGGTTATCTTATTTACCTGTCCCATATTGCCGATTCCGAAGGCGGCAACGGCGGTGAAGGCGGCAAAGAGCCAGGCAAGGACCCTTCCGAGGGTTTTGCAGCCCTTATAGCTGCCAAAGCCGTCCCGCAGAAAATACATAGCTCCGCCGGACCACTCGCCGTCCTTGTTCTTGCGGCGGAAATAGATTCCCAGAGTGATCTCGGAGAATTTTGTCATCATTCCGAAAAATGCGGCGATCCACATCCAGAAAACGGCACCGGGGCCGCCGAGAACGATAGCGGCAGAAACGCCTGCCACGTTACCCGTGCCGATGGTAGCGCCAAGGGCGGTGCAAAGTGCCTGAAACTGGGAAACGGTTTTCTTACCGTCCTTCTTCGTGGCGTCGCTGTCTTTTTTGAAAATGGAGCCTATCGTGCTTTTGAACCAGTGACCGATGTGAGTGATCTGAAAAAATCCCGTTGCAAAGGTCATAACGATTCCCGCTCCAAAAAGCAGAGCGATTCCCACCTTTACCCATATTAAATCATTGACTGAGCCGTTTATTTTCGCCAACAGCTCGAAAAATCTTTCCATAACGACCTCCGATAATAAAAAAGCGAACAGCCGAAAATGCTGTCCGCAAAAAAACAATGCTGCAAATGCTGAAAGCCTTGTCCTTTTGCCTGAGAGTTTAGCGCGAGCGCTTTGCACCTTCGGCACCCAACTGAATGGGTTTCTCCAAAGCTCCGTCAGCCTGCGGTCGAAGCTCTTCTGCAAGCGTCATACGGAAATATCATACGCACCATATTATATTCCCGTCGTCCGTGTTTTGCAATATTTTTTGAGAAATTGTGCAAAAAAATACTATTTTCTTTGCCTTATGATATAATGGAGGAAAAGGAGGCGCCTATGATATACGTAATGAGTGACATTCACGGTGAATTTAAAAAATACACCGAGATGCTTGAAAAAATAAAGCTTTGCGACAGCGATACACTATATGTTCTCGGCGACTGCGTGGACCGCGGGCCTGACCCGGAGCGTGTGCTTTTCAATATGTATATGAGGAGAAATGTCCGCCCCGTAATGGGAAATCACGAGCTCATGGCGCTTAAAGCCATGGAGCCCTTTATGAGCGAGGATAACTACGAGGGCTTTGACCTTGAGCTTAAGGGTAGCCGCAGAGAGTACTTCCATTTCTGGATACGCCACGGCGGATACACCACCTTCCGGAGCTTCGAGGCTCTTTCAAAGGACAGAAGAGAGACTCTCTGGAGATATATGAAAAGCTTCAGACCCTACGAGCTTCTTGCAGGACCCGAGGGCAGGACGTTCATTCTGACCCACGCGGGACTTGGAAATTATTACGAGGGAAAGCCTCTGACCGAGTATACGGTGAGCGAGCTTGCCTGCGACCGCCCCGTTTTCGGGCGCAAATATTATGACGATACCGTCACCGTAATAGCAGGACACACCCCGACCCTATCCATAAACGGAAAAGCAGAGATATTCACCTCTGAAAACCTGAAGATAATCGACTGCGGCGCCACCTTCGGCGGCGCCCTCGCCTGCCTTTGCCTTGATACTATGGAGGAGTTTTACGTGTAAGGGAGAGGAGACGTGGAGCGAAAAGACAGCACCCTCCCCCCCTGCCTTGAATCTCTAAGATAAAAAGCCTTGCAGAATATGCAAGGCTTTTATTATCCTGTCGGCCTTTTCTCTGTCAGCACAGTCACCTATAAGATAACGAGAGCTTTAGATACGGATCATTTCTTGTTCTTTTCCTTAGCCCTCTTATCGTTGATTATCTGCATATGCTCGGCGGTGATAAGCTCAACGCCGTTTTCTCTTGCCCAGTCAACGCATCCCTTGAGAACCAGGGGGAGGAACACGCGGGGAACTGCGAGAACGGTTTTCAGAGCATCGTCTGTGAATTTGATCTTATCGTCGGCTCGGTCTGCGGCGTAGCGGACAGATTCAAGAGATGCTTCTCTCATCTGAAGAAGCTCAGCGCGCATTTTTCTCTTTCTGTGGAACCAGAAATTCTTTGAATCGCGGTAGCCGTAGTCCACGGGGAGGGGAGGGAAATCCTTTGCGCGAACGCCGTTTATTATGGCATCGCGGTACTTTTTCTTCATAAGGATCTTATCGATGCGGAGGATAAAATGAGCGCCGAACTTGCTGGTGATCCCGTTGAAATCGTGGTAGGGGCCCTCGTATCCGTTCAGCTCTCCCGCGCGGTCGCCCTCAGCGCCGTCCAGCTCGCGCATCCACGTGCACTCACAAGCCTCGATGGCATCGGTGAGCACCATAGGTCTTGCCTCTCCCGTTTCCTCCTCGAGCATACTCTTTTCAAGCTTGAAGTTGCATTTAGGCATCTTCTCCGAGGGCTTGTCTCCGGGCCATGAAAGCTTCACCGCCTCCTTGAAGGTGGAGGGCTTGTCGTCTATAAAATTGAGGGTGCATTTGCCGTTTCTGAGGATGTTTTGGGCTGTGTTTGATGAGTTTCTGCAGCACAAAAGCATAGCGTAGTAATCCTTGCCCGCAACGTAATAGGGCTGAACGAGGGAATAGGGACCGAGATTTGTGGTACCGTTCTCGCAAAGGGTGCTGATGATCACCGTGGGCATAGGGAAGTAAAGTGATGTCTGATAAAAATTATCAACTATTCTGAGATTTTCAAAGCTGCTCATTTCGACTCCTTTTATTTTTTAGCGTTGTAGTAAGCCTGTCCTGCTTTAAGGGGAATGCCCTTAAGCTCTAAAAGCTGAGGTACTGTCAAAAGCTCATAGCCATCCTCTATAAGCTGTGGGACCAGGATCTCCATTGCATCCACGGTGGATTTTTGAGAATCGTGGAAGAGTATTATATCTCCGTCCTCGACCTTGCCGGCCAGGGCCCCAATAACTGCATTCGGGTCGTCCGTTGCCCAGTCGGCGGTGTCAAGAGACCAGCAGAGAACAGAGAGGGAAAGCTCGCAGACCCTCTCGCTGACTCTATCGTCAAAGGCTCCGTACGGAGGACGGACAAGCCTCGGCGCTTTTGATGTAATACTCTTTATCATATCATTTGTCACGGTCAGCTCGCGGATGATCTCCTCGTCCGTCATATAGTTGAGAGGTCCGTGGGAAAAGGTGTGGTTACCTATTTCGTGCCCCTCGTCAGCGGTGCGCTTCAGCGTGGATGCCCGTTCCTCTATGCGCTCCCCCATAACGAGAAAGGTTCCCTTGCCGCCGTGTTGTGCGAATATATCAAGCAGCCTGTCGGTATAGGGTGATGGACCGTCGTCAAAGGTGAGGGCAATTGCTTTTTTGTTTTCAATCTCTGTCATAGCCATTCCGCCTTTTATCCGTAATAATTGTCATATTTTTATCATTATATCACATTATTGTAGAAAATCAAAGAGTGAATATAAAAGGGACTGTAGAAAAAACAGAAACGGGCTGTCGCAACTAATGCGACAGCCTCGGTTTTAATTTGGCGCTTTTATTTGCTTTGCTACAGCATCGGGAAGGGGAACAACGTATTCGGGCCAGCCCTCGACGGTATCGTCGATAATCTCCGAGCGCCAGTACCAGACGCCGTCATAGGCTGCAAGGCTTGTTGTGCCGGAGATAAAACCGTCGTTGCTGATCTTGACGAGTGAGGCAAAGCTTTCTATGTCGTCAAAGGCAAGGGTCTTGTCACGCTCAAGATCCTCCATGCCGTAAATATAGTCGCTTTCCTCTTCGCTGACGGTAAGAGGGTAGGGGCCGCAGGGGTCGTCATTGGGGTCGTAAATAATAACGGACCAGGTATAGCTTGCGCGGTCGCTGTAATATTCTATGGCTTCTTCAGCCTGAGATGAGAGCACGAAAAGATCTCCGTTGTAAAAAATGATATCCCACTTTTCGTGATCCACGGGGAGATATTCGTCCTCCTCGTAATCCTCAAGTCCTTCTGCGAGATCGTAGCAGAAAATATCGCCGGGGAATTCGAGATAGGTGTAGGTATCTTCTTTGTATGAAATAGCGTCTCCGGCATGGAATTCTTCGTCCTCGTCGTCGTCGTCCGAAGCTCTTTCAAAGGTGCGCAGGTCGCCCTCAAAGTCAAGCACCAGGGTCTCGCCGTCGCAGCTCTTGACTGCTATCTCTCTTACTACACCCTTGATGGACGGGTGAAAGTCCAGATAAATAGTCTCGGTTTCGGGGTCGTAGGAATATCCCTCGCAGAGATCGTCATCGTTTACGGGGTTGCCGCAGGCGCAGTAGTAGCCGCAGCTTCCGTCGTCGTTAAAATATATTGTCTCAGTGCAGGAGTCGGTTTGGCGTTCCCAGTCTGTATTCACAAAATCAAGTGTAGAAAGATCAAAATCAGGGTCTCCCTTTTGAGAGCTCCTTGCACAACCCGAAAGGGACGCGAGAACAACAAAAGCCGCAACAGCCGCAAATATTATTTTTTTCACAACGGTCGCCTCCTTCTTGACAATAATATTTACAATTTATTATATCACTAACAAATTGCAAATGCAATCATTTGCACAGTATAAACGCATTTAAAATTCGGGTTTGTCGGTGGGTTAATGCAAAGAACTTTTTTGAAAAAAAGTTCTCTGCACTCTCAAAAAACTTTGAAAAGGAGGGGTCTATATAAGGAATGTCAGTATGTTCGTACTCACCCCATCGTAGGGGAGCGGCTTGCTGCTCCCGCCATCTGCACGCGAACCGGTCTTCAAATTCGGGTTTATCGGTGAGCTTCAAACAAAAATTTGATAAGCTAAAGAGGGGATTTGCACCAAAGCCTTCCCCGATGGAAGGACCCGCGTAGCGGGGGGATCCGTCTTGATTCGGGGGAAGGTGGCAGCCGTAAGGCTGACGGAAGAGGGTTGCTACCTGGGTGCGAACTGTCTGAGAATTTTGGTTAAACGAAAAATGATAGAATAAATAATACCGTGTAGACTACCATATTCAGTTTAACTATAACAGTAAGATAGTTCTTGTGCTGATGTTCAACCCTCATCCACCGCTCTGCGGTCCCCCTTCCCCCGAATCAAGAC
>SVTD01000092.1 GCA_015063955.1 Oscillospiraceae bacterium
ATAATCAGGGCGGCACGCAAAGTGGCACAAATCAAGGAAATACCGACTTGACATCTTTGCTGACCGGATTAGGTACTTCCTCGGTTGTGTATAGCGAATTGGATGAAGCAACGAAACAGCAGCTTACCTGATTACGGTGTGATGGCAGTTTTTATGTTCAAACTGTTAATTTCAATTTTTTTCTGGACTTTGCAGATTGTTTCTGGCTTAATTGTCCCTGCAAAAGGAGGTGGCGATATGCGAAATATCATAGAGGAACTATACTACGGCAACATCACTCCGTATGATCGGGACATCATCAAGTGCGGCAGCTACTCTCATCTGCTGCACTTGGTGACGCGAAACGAGGATGACCTGATGCAAACACTGACGCAGGCGCAGCAGGAGACCTTCAAAAAGTTCAAGGACTGCGCATCGGAACTCAATGATGCCACCGAGCTTTAAGCCTTCCCCATCGGCTTAAGGCTCGGTATGCGTCTGGGGCTTTTTGATCGTTGGTCTTGTGAAGTTGTGTATTTTTGTGAATCTTTTTTATGAAAAGTCACATATGAGTGGATATAGGAAAAGTTACCCTAAGCTTATTTTTCAATTGGTGTATTACTTCACAGGGGTGAAGTGTGCCCATTTGCAGGAATAAGCCTTTTTATTTCCTGTATAAATTCTATTTTCAGGAGGAAAGAAATGAGAAACTATTATTCTGATCCCACAGGCAATACCGCCATCGGAGCGGTAGACAAAGAGATCCGCATTCTTGAAAAGAAAGCAGAAAAAGAAAGAAAGCTGAAAAAGCAGCGTGCCAGAAGACTCAGACGCTATGCGCTCGCAAGAGCTGAAGCTTACGGTGAAGAAGGATCGTTTGAGAAGAATTGATCCTTCAGAGTGCGAGAAAGCAACCGTAGATATGCTTTATAACGGCGTAAACGAAAAGCGCCTTGAGAAAGTTGTTGAGTTTTATACAAAATGAAGAATCCCCGCCTGGCGGGGATCTTTCATTTATACTTCCTCAATATAAACCTTGTAGCTTTGCTTATCGCCGCAGGGCATAAAGGTGAGATTCAGACCGCTGTACATAAGAAAGGCGCCTGAGAATATCTTGCCGTCAATGGAGCTGCGGTAGGTTTTTTCAGGGTCAAGACCGCGAAGCTTCAGGAAGTAACGCTCCATAGTAACGTATCTTGTGCTGACCGTCGTTATAAGCACCTTCGATCTGTCGGGGGAAACTATCTCCCAGGCAACGCGGCGCTCACCGTCCCAGGGGGAGATGAGCCTGTAGAGATCACCGTATCTGATAAGGTCGTAATACTTGTGATAATCTGCGATCTGTTCCTTTATAAGAGCCTTGTCGCTCTCGGAAAGTCGGGTGGGGTCAAGCTCATAGCCAAAGGTTCCCCAAAGGGCAACGTCGCCCTTTACGTCAAAGCCCGTGCGGGGGCAGAAGGAAACGTGGGCTCCCATTGCCGACGCGGGGTAGCAAAGGGAAGTGCCGAACTGAATTGCAAGGCGCTCGATGGGGTCGGTGTTGTCGCTTGTCCAGATCTGAGGGGAATAGTAGAGCATTCCGGGGTCAAAGCGTCCGCCGCCGCCTGCGCAGTTTTCAAGAAGAATGTGGGGGTAGGTGCTTGTAATACGGTCCATAAGATCGTATGTTCCAAGCATAAAGCGGTGGTAAAGCTCGCCGTGGCGCTCGGGGGGGAGGGTAGCCGAGCCAACCTCTGTCAGATTGCGGTTAAAATCCCATTTGAGGTAGTCTATTTCGCAGGAGGAGAGCACGGAGCACATCTGCTCAAATATATTGTCAACCACCTCGGGGCGGCTCATATCCAGAACGAGCTGATGTCGGCATTCGCAGTGCTCGCGTCCCTCAACGTGGAGACACCAGTCAGGATGGGCGCGGTAAAGAAGGGAATCCTCGGATATCATTTCGGGCTCGTACCAGATGCCGAATTTTAAACCTATATCGTGAACTCGCCGAACAAGGCTCTGAAGGTTTATCTTCGACTCGTAAACAAACCAGTCGCCAAGGCTTGACCGGTCGTTGTCACGGTGACCGAACCAGCCGTCGTCCATAACCAGCATCTCAATGCCCAGGTCCTTTGCCTCGCGGGCGAAGCTGACAAGCTTTTCCTCGTCAAAATCGAAGTACGCCGCCTCCCAGGAGTTGATAAGAAGGGGGCGCTTTTCTGTTTTATAGCGTCCACGGATAAGGTTGTTTGAATAGAATCTGTGGAAGATACGGCTCATCTCTCCAAGACCGCGGTCTGTATAAACGTGAACTGTCTCAGGTGTATAGAATTCCTCGCCGGGTGAAAGAAGCCAGGAGAACTGCTCGGGGTTAAAGCCGACGGTGATACGGGTAGAGTCGTAATAATCCACGTCACAGCCCATTTCGTAGCTTCCGGAATAAACGAAGTTAAAGCCGTAAGCGTCGCCCGATTCCTCAGTCGAACCCTCACGCACAAGGGCAATAAAGGGATTCTGCTCGTGTCCCGAGGCGCCACGGCGGGAAATTATTGACTGTCGGTTGTGGGAAATGGGATTCTTTGAGAAATTACGCTCGTTATTGTGCTTTCCGTAGAGATTTATCATAGAAAAATCCGAGGAGGAAAGATTTGTAACGGAGGAGCAGATATCCTCGATAACGAAGGGCTTCGCGCCGCAGTTTTTGATATGAGCGCTCTTTGTAATGACGTTAATATCCTTGAATGCCGTATAAACGAGACAGAGCTCACCGCCTGTCACAGAGTCGGTCATAGTGATCTCGAGGGTGTCGGCCTCATCCTCTGAGTTTGCGTAGGTTGCGGGAAGACCGGGAATCGAGGGCTTACCCTTGTATATTCTGTGGGAGGAATATCTGAAATCCGTTGCGGTATTTCCTTCAGCGGCTCGTATACGGATCCCCGTTCTGCGATAATCACCCGTTCCGAAGGAAGGATATTCCAAAGGATAGGTGTCCATTGTAAAGCAATCGGCACCGCCGTTTCTGGAAGGATTAAAGGATGCAGCACGGGTTGCATATACCACGTAGGAAGAAAAATCAGTATCAGGGATCTTCTTTCCGTAATGGAAGGTTGCAAGGTATTCGCAGGGCATAACGCCGATGCAAAGGCTGGAATCACCCGCCGTAATATTGAAGGTTCTTGTAGATTCGTTATAGATAATAGACATAATGACCTCCCTGGTGTTTATATTATGATTTTATCATTAAAACCCTTTTGTGTCAATTCCTTGTTGGAATAAATTAAGGAACGATCTGATCTTGCGAAGCATATCGAATTTCCTGTGTAAATATATACAGCCGCAATGAATATCGATAAAAGGAACGCATTTGCGGTCCTTTTCATAGGGAGAACAGTGTTTCAAATTCGGGTTTGTCGGGGAGGGGACGCAAAACCTTTTTTGAAAAAAAGGTTCTGCACTCCAAAAAACTTTGAAAAAGGGATGGGTATATATAAGGATTGTCGGTATGTTCGTACTTACCCCATCGTAGGGGAGCGGCTTGCTGCTCCCGCCATCTGCACGCGAACCGGTCTTCAAATTCGGGTTTGTCGGACTGTTGACAGGTACCCAGTAGGGCGGGCAGCATTGCCCGCCGCACATCAGCACGCGAACCCAACGCTCAAATTCGGGTTTATAGGGATGTTTAAAACAAAAACTTGATAGGTGAAAGCGGCGATTTGCACCAAAGCCTCCCTCCGGGAGGGAGGTGGATTTTTGC
>SVTD01000024.1 GCA_015063955.1 Oscillospiraceae bacterium
GTAAACACTTCAATGTTGCTTCTTCACACGTTGCTAAAAAACTCGTTCGCGTTATCTTCTCTTTAACCAAATCCAACACTTCTTTTATCGACCTTTTTTCGGCTTGACTTTTCATAGTTGGTCTACGACAATGTTAGTCCGTAAACTGTTCGACAAACCCGAATTTGAAAAACTTTTTTATGCTGTCTCGGTTTTTGCTGTATCCCTTGACAAAATAAGGTAAAAGTAATAAAATTAGAATGTATTACTATATACAGAAAGGCAAAGACAATGGCAGAAATCAAAGGCGGGATCGGTGTTGAGATCGAGCACATCTTCCCCGTTATCAAAAAATGGCTTTATTCCGAAAAAGAAATATTTCTCCGTGAGATCGTATCAAACGCTTCCGACGCTGTAACAAAGCTCAGAAGACTTATCTCCCTTGGTGACGACTCAGCGAGAGACATCCCCGACGAGGGCTTTCGCATCGACGTAGTCCTCGACCGCGACGAAAAGACCCTCACCGTAACCGATAACGGTATCGGTATGACCCGTGAGGAGGTAGAAAAGTACATTTGTCAGATCGCTCTCTCCGGCGCTCTTGACTTTATCGAAAAATACGAGGGCGAGGGCGAATCGAAGAACGGCATCATCGGCCATTTCGGTCTCGGCTTCTACTCCGCGTTTATGGTAGCTGACACAGTTGACGTGCTTACCCGCTCCTATACCGGTGCGCCTGCAGTAAAATGGACCTGCGACGAGCAGGGCTCCTACGTTATCTCCGACGACACCGCCGATGCTCCCGAAAGAGGTACCAGCATCGTTATGCACCTCGGAGACGAGGGCGAGGAATATCTGAATTCAGCGAAGACCCGCGCCATCCTTGACAAATACTGCGCGTTTATGCCCTGCGATATTTATTTCGACGACGGTGAGGAAAAGGGCGAGGACTACGCCCCCTCCCCCGTAAACGACACCACTCCCCTGTGGCTGAAGAACCCCTCCGAGTGCACCGACGAGGATTACAAGAGCTTCTACAGAAAGGTCTTCAACGATTACAAGGAGCCCCTTTTCTGGATACATATCAAGGCAGATTACCCCCTCAATTTCCGCGGTATCCTTTATTTCCCCAAGATCAATACCGAGTTTGAGAGCCTTGAGGGACAGGTCAAGCTCTATTACAATCAGGTGTTCGTTGCCGATAACATCAAGGAGGTAATTCCCGAATATCTCCTTATGCTCAAGGGCGTTCTCGACTGCCCCGAGCTTCCCCTGAACGTTTCCCGAAGCTATCTCCAGAACAACGGCTACGTTACGAAGATCTCAAATCACATCACGAAAAAGGTGGCAGACAAGCTCACCTCTATGTTCAACCTTGACCGCGAGGGCTACGAGGCTCAGTGGAAGGATATCAAGACCTTCGTTGAATACGGCTGTCTGAGAGACCCTAAATTCTATTCAAAGGTAGAAAACGCCGTGATCTTTGAGAAGTGCGACGGCTCCTTTACCACCCTTGACGAGTATCTTGAATCGGCAAAGGAAAAGCACGAAAACAAGGTCTATTACGCCACCGATAAGGTCAGCCAGACGGGCTATATCTCAATGTTTGAAAAGGACGGCATCGAGGTCATCCTCCTTCCCCACCTTATTGATACCCAGTTCATACAGCTTCTCGAAAGCAAGAAGGAGGGCGTAAGCTTCGTCCGCGTAGACGCAGAGCTTGCCGAATCCATGAAGGGCGAGGGCGCAGAGGAGATCCCTGCAGTTCTTGAGCTCTTCAAGGCCATCGTACCCGAGGCAACTGAGATAAAATTCGAGTCTCTCAAGGACGAAAGCCTCCCCGCAGTCCTTAACGTATCCGAGGACTCCCGCAGAATGGAGGATATGATGCGTATGTACGCGGGAATGGGACAGGAAATGCCCTCCTTCCCCGCACAGCAGACCCTTATTCTGAACTCAGCCTCCCCCGTTATCCGCTCTCTTGAAGGAAAGGAGCCCGAAAAGGCATCCGTCGTGGCAAAGCAGATCTATAACCTCTGCCTTCTTACTCAGGGCAGAATGACCAAGGACAGCCTCAAGGAATTCCTCTCCGACAGCTACGGTATCCTCTCTCTCATATGAACGGAGCCGAAACCGTAAAAAGAAACCTTGAAAACGCAAGAAAGCTTGAAAGAGCCGGCGAGGTGATCGTAAGCGCTCAGCTGCTTGAGGCAGCAAGGTGCCTTACCGGTGCCTCACCGACGGCGGCGTGCGAATACTTTCAGAGAGCCTTTGAAAAGGGTCCCGTCTGCCCGGAAATGTTCAGCCTTTCAAGGCTTATCTGCAAGGGGCACGGCAAAAAGCATGAAGAAAAAAAGGATACGGTAATGGTATCCTGCATAAAAAACCCCATTTCCCTGGCGGCGGCGAGGAAAATGTGCGCCGATGCCACCACACTTCGGGTAGTTGAGGAGACGGATTTCCGCTCCGCCTGCGAGGCTGTAGCCTCAAAGCAGACCGATTACTGCATCCTCCCCATGTGCTCCTCAAGCGACGGATATTATCCTACTTTTTCAAAGCTTTGCAAGGCGAACGACCTGAAAATATGCAGCACCGTACGCATCTCAAAATCCGACAGCGACGAGGAGCTGCAGCTTGCCCTCCTTTCACGGGAGCTTGAGATACCGAGTCGACCCGAGTATGCCTGCTTTTCCTTTGTTTGCGACGAGCAGAGCCTTTTGTGGTCCCTTGTTTGCGCTCTCGGAAAAAGCGGATGCATCCCTACGAGCATAACCTCAGCGCCTCTTGAATATAACATGGACAGGTTCGAGCACAGAATAGAAGTCCGACTCTGGGAAAATAACGCAGAAGCACTTCTCTATTTTCTCGAGGCTACCCTCCCGGGACACACGGTCCTCGGCATATATAATACAGTAAATTAAAACCGAAAGGATAAAAGATATGAGCAATTACAAAACAGAAATTGAACGCTGGTTATCCTCCCCCGTAGTCGATGAGGCTACAAAAGCAGAGCTTCGCGCTTACTCCGATGAGCAGGCAATGGTAGCGATGAACGGCTATATGAAGTTCGGCACGGCAGGTCTTCGCTCCAAGATGGGCGCAGGCACGGCTCTTATGAACACCTATACCGTTGCCCACGCAACGCAGGGTCTTGCCGCTCTTATCAAGAAGACAGGCGAGGAGGCAATGGCTCGCGGAGTTGCCATCGCTTACGACTCAAGAAACAATTCCGACGTTTTCTCAAAGAGATGCGCAGAGGTCCTCTCCGCGAACGGCATCAAGTGCTATATCTATCCCGAGCTGAGACCCACCCCCTGCCTCTCCTTTGCTCTCCGTGAGCTTGGCTGTATCGCAGGCATCAACGTAACCGCATCCCATAACCCCACCGAGTATAACGGCTACAAGGTATACTGGGAGGACGGCGCACAGATCGGCCCCGAGCAGGCTGACGTTATCTGCGACGCTATCGCAACGGTAGATATCTTCGAGGGCGTACCCGCGCCCGAGGCTGCAAAGCCCGAGCTTATCGAAACGATAGGCGAGAATATCGATAAGAGATACCTTGAGGAGGTCCTCGCACAGCGCGTTAACCCCCAGGCTATCCCCGCCGTTGCCGATAACTTCTCTATCGTATATACACCTCTCCACGGCGCAGGCATCACAATGGTTCCCGAGGCCCTCAAGGCTGCAGGAGTAAAGAACCTTGCAATCGTAAAGGAGCAGGAGGTTCCCAACGGTGACTTCCCCACCCTCCGTTTCCCCAACCCCGAGTTCCCCGAGGCGTTTGACCTTGGACGTGCTATTGCCGACGACATCGGCAGCGAGCTTATCGTTGCAACCGACCCCGACTGCGACCGCGTTGGCGTTATGGCAAAGGATAAGACGGGCACCTTCAAGTGCATCTCCGGAAACCAGATGGGCGCTCTTCTTCTCGACTATATCATCACAGCTTATAAGAATACGAATACTATGCCCGCAGAGCCCTATGCTGTCAAGTCAATCGTTTCCACAGCTCTCTGCGAGAAGATCTGTACTGAAAACGGCGTAAAGATGTACGACGTTTTGACAGGCTTCAAGTTCATCGGCGAGGTCATCAAGAATCACCTTGCAGAAGGCCACGGCACCTTCCTTCTCGGCTTTGAGGAAAGCTACGGCTACCTCAAGGGCACGTACGCCCGCGATAAGGACGCTGTAGTTGCATCCCTCCTTATCTGCGAGATGGCGGCTTACTATAAGGAAAGAGGCATGACCCTTTGCGACGCTCTTGACGAGGTATTCGAAAAGTACGGCTATTATCTCGAAAAGACTGCAAACTTCAGCTTCGATACCCCCGACGGCGCTGAAAGAATGGCAAACGTAACAAAGGGACTCCGCGAGGCAGCACCCGCAGAGATCGCAGGCAAGAAGGTCCTTTCCATCCGCGATTATAAGTCCGGAAAGATCGTAAACTGCGAAACCGGCGAGGAGTCAGAAACAGGACTTCCCTCCTCCGATATTCTTTACTATACCTGCGACGGATGTATCACGGTAGTTCGTCCCTCAGGCACCGAGCCTAAGCTCAAGATGTATTTCATGGCAAACGGCAAATCCATGGCAGAGGCAGAGCAGAATATTGCAGATGCCCTCGCATCCATGAAGGAGAAAACAGGAATATGAAAAAAAGCACCCTTCGGGGTGCTTTTTCAGTGAAGAGAGAAGAGAGAAAAGTGAAGAGAAGATGTGGGAATCCGCAAGGGCGGATTCCTTCTCAAATTCGGATTTATCGGGGAGGGGCAACGGTCGCTTTTTAGTGCGAAAATAAAGAAAGCAATAATTGTAGCTTCAGCTATTTCGCACCCGCTTCGCCGAAAGGCGAAGCCAAAGAGAACAATAATCGCACGGCGCTCCGCAAAAAACTTCAAAAAAGGGACAGGTATAAATTCGGGTTTGTCGGTGTGTTCGCACTTGCGATAAACGGCTATGCTTAACTAAAGCCTCCACTTCTCACCGACGAAGGAGGTGTGAAGGGGAGGTGGCATCGGTGCAAGCTGAATAAGTATTTTAAGTAATTCTTCGGCACCGATGACGGAAGGGTTGCCACATCTGC
Organism: Oscillospiraceae bacterium; assembly: GCA_015063955.1. Lineage (GTDB taxonomy): Bacteria > Bacillota > Clostridia > Oscillospirales > CAG-272 > Avispirillum. The sequence goes on from SVTD01000024.1 coordinate 5,066, forward strand.
ACGCGAACTGTTTTTGAGTTAATGCTAAGGATAAAATGAAAGAATCACCAATGATTACAGCTATTCTTTCATTCTCAACAAAGCTGAAAATATAGTTCGGTTCGCGTGCAGATGTGGTAACCCTTCCACCGCCCCGATTCAGATAGCATTAATTGTACGTTCACCTACGCGGCGGTCCCCCTCCCCTTCACACCTCCTTCGTCGGTGAGAAGTGGAGGCGCAGAGTGTGTTCTTCGCCTTTCAAACTTTAGTTTGAAACTCACCGATAAACCCGAATTTGAAAGTTCGGCTCGCGTGCTGATGTGCTGGAGGAGCAAGCCCCTCCCCTACAACAGTGCGAGTGTGAACACACCGACAAACCCGAATTTATACCCATCCCCTTTTCAAAGTTTTTTGGAGTGCAGAACCTTTTTTTCAAAAAAGGTTTTGCGTCCCCGTTCCCCCTCCCCGATAAACCCGGATTTGAAATACGGGCGCAAAAAAATTCCGCCTTGCGGCGGAATTTTGTTAGTCTTCAAATTCAACGTTCATTACTCGTACGACGTACTGGCAGCCGTAAGGGAAGCCTGTTGCGTTTACCCAGAGGTGTTCGCCGTGCTGAACGAAATCGATGGCCTCGTCGTTATCGCTCCAGGAAACGCTCTTTACCTTTCTCTTTACGTTCGTGAAGTGCTTAAAGCCTACGCCGCCACCCTCAACCGTAACGTGTGCGTTACCGAGGATCGCAAGATCGTGGATATAGAGATAAGCCCGCTTGCCGTCCTCAAGGGCAAAGTTCTTGAATTCACCCTTGATCTCGGAGGGCTTGCCCTCGTAGAGAGACTGACCGCAGGTCCTCACCCAGTCGCCGAGAGCGCGGAGCATTACCTCCTGCATGGGAATAATATTACCGTCACCGTCGGGGCCCACGTTGAGGAGGAAGTTTGCACCGACCTTACGGCAGGCACAAAGAGTTTCGATAAGCTCGGGGAGGCTCTTATAGTGGAAGTCTGCCTTACCGTAGCCCCAGTGGTCGTTCATCGTCTGGCACATCTCAGCCGCAAGATACTTGGGAGCGCCCTCGCGGTTCATGGGAGTGGGTCTGCCCTGCTCAAAGGTCACGCTGTCGATCTCGGGATGACCTGCGCAGCCTCTGGCATCAAGACCTGTGTTGTTGATGATAAGTGCATCGGGCTGATGCTTTCTGATAATGGCGTAAAGTGTATCCTCATCCCAGTCGGAAAGGGGACGTGACCAGTTACCGTCAAACCAAAGGCCGCCGATCTTTCCGTACTGTGTGCAAAGGAGCTCTACGCTGTCGTTAAGATACTTGAGAAACTTCGGAAAATCATCCTTAAATGAATCCTGATTCCAGTCAAGAGTTGCGTGATAGAAGATGGGAAGCAGACCGCCCTCGTTGCAGGCGTCAACAAGCTCACGGATAAGGTCGCGTCCGCAGGCGGAGTGAACGGTGTCGTAGCCGCCGTTGAGATCCTTTGAATCGTAAAGGCAGAAGCCGTCGTGATGCTTTGTTGTGATGTTTATATACTTCATACCTGCGGCCTTTGCGATCTCAACGATCTTTTTCGCATCGAAATCCTTTGCCGTAAAGGTATCCTTGAGAGGAGCGTACTCCTCCTTTGACATATTTGCAATATTCATTATCCACTCACCGCAGCCAAGCTGGGAGTACATACCGAAGTGGATAAAAAGGCCGAGACCCATATTTTCAAACTCGGCTATTCTTTTTTCGGGAACGGGAATTGCCATAAATCTCTCCAATCCGTTGCAAAAGGCAACTGAAAATGCTATAATGATTTTAACACAGCAAAAGCTTTCTTTCAACGGATTTTTGTGAAAAATTATTCAAAAAAGAATAAAAAAACTATTGCATTCTTCCAAAAGATGTGTTATAATTCCATTCGTATGCGGCAAAGTCCGCCCGAACGGTCCAATGCAGCTCAGTATGAACGTATCGGAACCAAAAGAAAAGGAGAAGTCAAAATGACAAAACTTCAGGCTTTTGCAAGCGAGCAGCTGAGAGAGGATGCTCCTCAGTTCAACGTGGGCGACACAATTAAGGTCCACAATCTTATCCGCGAGGGTTCCAGAGAAAGAATCCAGATCTTCGAAGGTACAGTAATCGCTCGTCACGGCGGCGGCATCTCTGAGACTTTCACAGTACGCAGAGTAGCTTACGGCTGCGGCGTTGAGAAGACCTTCCCCCTCCACTCTCCTCACGTAGCTAAGGTAGAGATCGTTCGTCTCGGTAAGGTAAGACGTTCCAAGCTCTACTACCTCCGCGACAGAGTTGGTAAGGCTGCTAAGGTTAAAGAGCAGGTTCAGTAAGACAAATAAACCTCTTCCTTCGGGAAGAGGTTTTTTTGTTTATAGCAAATAAACTCAGCGTATCTCTTGATAATACGCTGAGTTTATGTTATAATATACATATATTATTTCCAGCAAAGGACGAAAACTATATGAAACGTGCAAGCGGTGTACTTCTTCACATCTCATCTCTCTGGGGCGATTATTCCGAGGGCTCCTTCGGAGAGGCTGCCCGTCAGTGGGTGGATTTTCTCGCAGAATGCGGATTTTCCTATTGGCAGACTCTTCCCTTCTGCCTGCCCGACTGTGAAAACTCTCCCTACAAATCCTACAGCGCATTTTCCGGCAACCCCTTCTTCATCGATCTCCCCATGCTTTTCGAGGTTGGTCTTCTGACCAAGGAGGAGCTGGACGCTGCCCGTCAGAAATCCCCCTATGAATGCGAGTTTGACAGACTTAACCGCGAGAGGCTTCCTCTTCTTGCAAAGGCTGCAGAGCGTATGCCCGATGACGGCTGTATCGACGAGTTTATGGCGTCCCACCCCAGAACCGAGCAGTTCTGCCGCTATATGGCTCTTATGGCCGCAAACGATAACCTCCCCTGGAATCAGTGGACAAATGATACTCCCGATGCGAAGACCCTCAAGCTCTGGCGCTTTACCCAGTGGGCGTTCTTCTCACAGTGGAAGGAGATCAAGAGTTACGCAAACTCCAAAGGCATCAGCATTATCGGCGATATTCCTATCTACGTTTCATGGGATTCCTCCGACGTGTGGGCAGCTCCCGAGCAGTTCCAGCTCGACCCCGACAAGAATCCCTCAAGCGTTGCAGGCGTTCCCCCGGATTACTTCTCCGAGGACGGTCAGCTCTGGGGCAATCCCCTTTATAACTGGGATAAGATGAAGGAGGATAATTATTCCTGGTGGCAGGAAAGAATGAGCTTTATGCTTGAAAACTTCGACGGTGTCCGTATCGACCATTTCAGAGGAATTCAGGCATACTATTCGATCCCCGCAACTGAGACCACCGCCCGCAAGGGTAAGTGGAAGAAGGGCCCCGGAATGAATCTTATCAAGGCTATCAAGCCTCTCTGTGAAGGTAAGCTCATTATTGCCGAGGACCTTGGCGATATCACGCCGGACGTTGTGAAACTCGTGGAAAAGAGCGGCTTCCCCGGAATGAAGGTTCTGCAGTTTGCATTCCTCGACGGCAAGGACAGCCCTCATATGCCCCATAACTATATCGAAAACTGCGTAGCATATACGGGAACCCACGATAATAATACCCTTCTCGGCTACGTCTGGGATCTTGACGACGCCACCCGCAGAAAGGTATTCGATTACTGCGGCTACTCCGGCTACGACAACGACCAAAGCTACGATCACCTTCTCAGAACAATGTATCAGAGCCACGCAGGGCTGTTAATTATGCCCGTTCAGGATCTCCTCCTCTACGGAAGCGATACACGTATCAATAAGCCCGGCGTCGCCGAAGGTAACTGGGCGTACCGCCTTACAAAGGAACAGCTTGGCACCATCAATAAAGAAAAATTCAAATATTGGAATAAGCTCTATTCAAGAGCAGAATAAAAAGAAGGCTGTCGCCCCGTCGCGACAGCCTTCTTCTGTATTAATCTCAGGTTTGTCGGTGAGGGGGAACGGGGACGGGGGATGCAAAGAACTTTTTTGAAAAAAAGTTCTCTGCACTCTCAAAAAACTTTGAAAATGAGGGGTAAATTCGGGTTTGTCGGTGAGACGGTATTGGTGTACTGTAGGGACCGGCGTCCTCGACGGTCCTAAATATCTGCACGCGAGCAGAACTTTCAAATTCGGGTTTGTCGGTGAGGGAAGACGCAAAACCTTTTTTAAAAAAAAGGTTCTATCTTCCTAAAACATAGTCAATTATCTTCGGCTCGATACACTCGCCTCGATACTTTCCTTGTTTTAGTTACGTCGTCGAAAAAACGATACTCAATCGTTTTTTCTTCCTCCTCACTCCAAAAAACTTCAAATAGGAATTGGATAAATTCGGGTTTATCGGTGTGTTTCAAACTAAAATTTGATAAGCTGAAGAAGCGATTTGCACCCAAGCCTCCCTCCGGGAGGGAGGTGGCTCGCGAAGCGAGACGGAAGGAGCACTCGACACGAACGTTACTTGCTCGCTTTATAGCGACTGCTTTCCGTTCGTTCACGCATACTCCTTCAGTCAGCCTTGCGGCTGACAGCTCCCTCTCGGAGGGAGCCTTATTTTCGTCAGCTTAAACCCACCGACAAACCCGAATTTGAAGATCGGTTCGTGTGCAGATGGCGGGAGCAGCAAGCCGCTCCCCTACGATATCGTGAGTGCAAACACGCCGATAAACCCAAATTTACCCATCCCTTTTCAAAGTTTTTTGAGAGTGCAGAGAACTTTTTTTCAAAAAAGTTCTTTGCGTCATCCCCCGTCCTCCCCGACAAACCCCGATTCTCTGTATATTAAAACCCGTTATCGGAGAACACGGCGCCGCAGGAGAGCTGGGCTTCTATTCTCAGCAGTCTGTTATATTTTGCAACTCTTTCGCTTCTTGCAGGGGCGCCGCATTTGATATAGCCTGCGTTCATCCCCACGGCAATATCCGCTATGGTGGTATCCTCCGTATCTCCCGAGCGGTGGGAAACCACGGTCCTGTAACCGTTTTCCCTTGCGAGCCTCATGACCTCAAGGGTCTCAGACAAGGTTCCCACCTGATTGGGCTTTATGAGAATTGCGTTTCCTATTCCCTTTTCAATACCCATCTTCAGTCTTTTGGTATCAGTTACGAAAAGGTCGTCACCCACAAGGGCGACCCTTTTGCCGAGACGCTCCGTCATATACTGCCAGCCGGAAATATCGTCATCCCCAAGTCCGTCCTCGATGGAAACTATAGGGTAGCTGTCGCAGAGCCGCTCCCAGTATGCACAAAGCTCCTCAGAGGTGAACTGCTTTTTTGCCTTGGGCAGATAATACATACCGTCACGCCACCATTCACCGCTTGCCGCGTCGATTGCTATCTTTACCTGCTCCTTTGAGTAGCCTGCCCTTTCTATTGCCGTCAGAATATACTCAATAGCCTCCTCAAGGCCTCCGACGTCGGGAGCAAAGCCTCCCTCGTCGCCAACGGAGGTCACCTTTGAATCGCGGCTAAGCAGGTCGCCGAGGGTGTGATATATCTCACAGCCTGCCCTGAGAGCCTCCGAAAAGCTGTCAAAGCCCTCGGGAACTATCATGACCTCCTGAACGTCGAGATCGTTTTTTGCGTGAACTCCGCCGTTAAGGATATTCATCATCGGCACAGGCAGCCGCACTGCGTTTATACCTCCGATATATTTATAAAGAGGGATACGCAAGGCCTGCGCTCCTGCCCTTGCAGCCGCAAGGGAAACTGCAAGAACTGCGTTTGCTCCGAGATTTGATTTATCCTGCTTTCCGTCGGCACAGATAAGCTTGAAATCCACCGCCGTCTGGCACAGAGGCATCCCGCAAAGGGTTGACGCGATCACGGTATTAACGTTCTCAACGGCGAGCAGGGTTCCCTTTCCGCCGTAGCGCCCTTTGTCACCGTCCCGCTTTTCAAAGGCCTCATACTTTCCCGTAGAAGCACCTGAGGGAACGAGCGCCCCCGCGCTTGTTCCATCCTCCAGCATAACGCAGGCTTCAACAGTGGGATTGCCTCTGGAGTCAAGCACCTCCGCCGCACATACCTTACTTATTTTTCCGATCGATGCCATATAAAACACTCCTTTCCTTTACTGTATTATTCCCGCAGGAGAACGACATATACCGAAAGGAGCCCTTATACGTTCGGGTTATTTCTCAGAGCTGCTTCAAAAAAATCATCCGTATCAAAGGAGCCCCTTTTCCTCTTTTTTTCAACCAATGCCTTCAGCGCCTCCATATCGTCAACGCCTCCCCCGCCCTCGGAGAGCTCATCCTCCCAGCGCCTTTCGTCTATCCACTTCGCAGGATAAGGTATGTAGCGTCCTTCGTCACGCCTCCACCTGTCCGTTGCCTTCTGAGCGTTCACAGCTTCTATCATCTTAGTGAGCAGAGCGCTGTCGGGGGCAAGGCGCTCAAATGCCGCCTGAGCCTGCTGACGGCCGGATTTGTTGGGATATGCACGCCAGAACCTCATAAAGCTGTCCTCAAGCTGCTGCTTTTTATAGCGGTCGGAATCGGGAAAGACCTCCCTTTTCTCAGCGGTCTCTTCCGCCTCGCCGGCCTTGAGTACAGGCTCCTCTCCGGTGCTCACCTCTTCTGATTTATGGGTTTTCGGGCTTTCATTTTTCTCCTCTGCGCAGGGGACCACCTCAACGTGAACGGGCTTTGCTCCCGTTTTCTTTTTTGCAACACCCTTTGCCCTTGAGCCGAGATTTGCATACTCCATAGACCTGTCTATCTGGGGAAAGATAAAGTCCTGCGCCATTCCCGTCAGCCCTGAAAACCTCGGAGGCTCCTCTCCGTAAATAAAATACCGCATCATTGCGATGACAAGCTCTCCGACCTCCTCCTTCTCAAGCTTTTCAAAGGGGGTGAGCCAGTCATTGTAGAAATACATACCGTCCTTCTTTGCCATATAAAGAACTCCTTTTTTGATTTTTTCTTTATAATACACCCCCTCCCCTTTCTTTTCTCCCCCTCATTTTCGGCGCCGCGGCGCAGTATTCGTGTGAGTATAAATATTAGTTTTAATATTTGTTTTGGTATTAGTATGGGGTTTCGGTTTTTCAGCATATCGGTTAAATAAAAAATGCTTTTCGGTTTTGCTTTTTTTCTTTATCGGTTCTGAAGATTAAATCCGTGTTAAAACCGGTAAAAAATGTGATAAAAGAGGGAGAAAATTCAATAATTCTCTTGCAAATACAGGACAACCATTATATAATTTATAGTAGTGTGGGATAGAGTTGTCACCTTCTCACATAATGATTTGCTAACATTAAGTAATATATATCCAGGAGGACAGTTAATGGAAAAAAATGTTTCCGAAATGATACTTGATGCGCTCAAGAACGCAGGTATCAAAACAGCAGCTGCCCTGCGCGAGATCTTCAGCGATGCGGAAAAGAAAGCAACCGCTCCTGCTGACTGTCTCACAGCACGCGGCAGAATCGAAGCTCTCTTCGATGAAGGCACCTTTATGGAGAGCGGAAAGTACGTCCGCCGTACTCCCTCCGAGCTTGACGGCAGTGCAGACGATTCCTTTGAGGGCGTTATCTGCGGATGGGGCGCTATCAACGGCAGACTTGTGTACGCCTTCAGCCAGGACTACTCCAGAACCAAGGGCGCTCTTACTGAGGCTCAGGCAAGAAAGATCGAGGAGATCTACCGCCTTGCTATGGAGAACGGCGCTCCCGTTATCGGAATCTTTGATTCCGCAGGAGCTCTTCTTCCCGAGGGTGTACGCGCTCTTGCAGGCTACTCCAGAATGATGAAGTGCGCCTCCCGCGCATCCGGCGTTATTCCTCAGATCGCCATTATCCCCGGCGTTTGTGCAGGCAGTGCCGCTGTTGTTGCAGGTATGTTTGATTTCATCATAATCTCCGAGGCAAAGGGTTCAGTAAGCTTCAACGCTCCCTTCGTTCTTGACTGCAAGGATGCGGGCAAGTCCGAATTCGTTCAGAAGTCCGGTCTTGCGGCTCTCGCTGCAAAGAACGACGGCGAATGCATCATGTGCGCAAAGGCTCTTCTCTCCTACCTCCCCATGAATAACATGGAGGGCACCGTTGAGGATATGAGCCGCGACAGCGCAAACCGCCTCGTTGATATTTCCGCATACGCAGCTACAAAGAATGCAAAGGAGCTTATCGCAGCCTTTGCTGACGATGCAAAATATCTTGAGCTCTACGGCGAGTACGCAAAGGAAATGTCCGTTGGCTTTATCTCCGTTAACGGTACGGTTTGCGGCGTTGTTGCAAACAACAAAGCAGAAAACGGCGGCATCCTTACAGCAGGCGCCGCAAGAAAGGCCGCAAAGCTTATCACCTTCTGCGACAGCTTCGATATTCCCGTTATTACAGTCCTCGATTCCGAGGGTCCCGACGCTTCTCTTGAGGCTGAGTCCTCTCCCTACGCGGCAGAGCTTGCAAAGCTTGCATTTGCATATGCAAACGCAAAGTGCGCGATGATCACTCTTATCGCAGGCGAGGCTTACGGCGCTCACTTCTCTCTTATGGGCTCCAAGGCTCTCGGCGCTGACGTTGTTCTCGCACTTGACTCTGCAAAGATCGGCGTTATGAGCGCAGGAAGAGCAGTTGCATTCCTTCTCAACGATAAGATCACCGAAAACGTTACCCGTGAGGAGCTTGAGGCTAAGTGGGATCAGAAGATCGGTAGCCCCGTGGCTGCTGCAGGTGCCGGCGAGGTTGACGACATCATCGCAGACGGCGAGATCCGCCAGAGAATTGCAGGCGCTCTTATGATGCTTTCTGCAAAGTCCAAGTGCGCTCCCGCACGCCGCCATACAAATATGCCCCTTTAATCGGAGGTCATAATGAACACAGCTATGATAAATATGCTGTCTCTTGCCGCTGATATTTCATACGGAGAAAAGGTGCTCAACGGTCTTATCGTCGTTGCGGTAGGCATACTCGCCGTCTTCGGCGTTCTCGCCTGCCTCTGGGGAGTTCTCGCACTCTTCAAGATATTCTTCTATGATATCCCCGAAAAGAAAAAGGCAGCTCTTAAAAAGAAAAAGGCAGAGGAGACTCCTGCTCCCGCTCCTGCGGCTGTAGAAGAAGCTCCCGTTGCCAATGAAGCTGACGATACTCAGCTTATCGCAGTTATCACCGCGGCTATCGCCGCATATACCGCAGAAAGCGGAAAGACAGCTCTTCCCTTCCGTGTAGTTTCTTACAAGAGAGTAAGAGGCGCCGGCGGCTGGAGCGGTGCTGATGAAAACGAGACGTTTTAAGCGCTCAAATACTAAATCTAATTAACAAAGGAAGTATTAATAATGAAAAAGTATACAATCACAGTAAACGGTACCGCTTATGAGGTATTTGTAGAAGAAGAGGGCGCAGTTGACACTGCTCCCGCTGCCGCTCCTGCTCCCGCTGCAGCACCCGCACCTAAGGCAGCTCCCGCTCCCGCAGCAGCTCCTGCCGGCGGCACAACAGTAAACGCTCCCATGCCCGGAACAGTTCTTAAAATGAGCCTCAAGGTCGGCGATACAGTTGCTCAGGGCGGTCTCGTTTGCATTCTCGAGGCTATGAAGATGGAGAACGAGATCTTCTCCGAAAAGGGCGGTAAGGTTATCGCTATCAACGCACCCGTAGGTACTGCAGTTCAGTCCGGCGATCCTATCGTTACCCTCGGCTAAGTTTCCACCAAATCTTCTATCCTTTAGAAAGGAAAAAACTTAAATGCTTGAAAGTATTGTAAATTTCTTAGAGTCAACAGGCATTGCCCGCATTTTTTCAAATGCGGAAACCGACTGGTGGAAAACTCTTATAATGCTGGGTATCTCCTGCGTTCTCGTGTATCTTGCCATAGTTAAGCAGTTCGAGCCTCTGCTCCTTCTGCCTATCGCTATCGGTATGATGCTCACGAACCTTCCCGGCGCAAACCTTTTCCATCTTGATTTCTTCATTGCTGAGGATATCAACTTCGGTCAGGTTCTCCACGACGGAGGTCTGCTTGACATTCTTTACCTTGGAGTAAAGCTTGGTATTTACCCGTCCCTTATCTTTATCGGAATCGGTGCAATGACCGACTTCACTCCCCTTATCTCCAACCCTAAGTCACTTCTTATCGGTGCAGGCGCACAGCTTGGCGTATTCGTTGCGTTCTTCCTTGCTCTTGCTTCCGGTGCATTTACAGCTTCCGAGGCTGCAGCTATCGGTATCATCGGAGGTGCTGACGGTCCTACGGCGATCCTCGTTACAAAGACCCTTGCACCTAAGCTTCTCGGTGCTATAGCTATCGCGGCATACTCCTATATGGCGCTTATCCCCCTTATCCAGCCTCCCTTCATGAAGCTTCTCACAAACGATAAGGAGAGAAAGATCAGAATGACCGCTCTCCGTCCCGTTTCTCAGCTTGAGAAGATTCTCTTCCCCATCGTCGTAACTCTCGTCGTAGGTCTTATCGTTCCCGATGCAGTACCCCTTATCGGATGCCTTATGTTCGGTAACCTTCTCAACGTTTGCGGCGTTTGCGACAGACTTTCCAAAACTGCTCAGAACGAGCTTATGAATATCGTAACTATCTTCCTCGGTATCACCGTAGGTGCTACTGCAAGTGCGGATAACTTCCTCGATATCCAGACGATCCTCATCATCGTATGCGGTCTTGCAGCGTTCTGCGTTTCAACCTGCGGCGGACTTATCACCGCAAAGGTAATGAACGTCATCACCGGCGGTAAGATCAATCCCCTTATCGGTTCTGCAGGCGTTTCCGCAGTTCCTATGGCGGCTCGTGTATCCCAGAAGGTCGGTCAGCAGTATGACCCCTCTAACTTCCTTCTCATGCACGCTATGGGCCCCAACGTTGCTGGCGTAATCGGTTCTGCAGTAGCAGCAGGCGTGTTCCTCTCCTGGGACTGGTCTGCAATGTTCTAATATTTCAGAAAGGATAACTAAATAATGGCTAAAGTAAAAATTACAGAAACCGTTCTGCGTGATGCCCATCAGTCTCTGTTTGCAACACGTATGACAACTGACGAAATGCTCCCCATCCTCTCTGAGATGGACAAGGTCGGCTACCACTCCCTGGAAGCATGGGGCGGCGCTACGTTTGACTCCTGCCTCCGCTTCCTTAACGAGGATCCCTGGGAAAGACTCAGAAAGATCCGCGCTGAGGTAAAGAATACAAAGCTTCAGATGCTTTTCCGCGGCCAGAATATTCTCGGCTACCGTCACTACTCAGACGACGTGGTTGAATACTTCGTTCAGAAGTCTATTGCCAACGGTATCGATATCCTCCGTATCTTTGACGCTCTTAACGACGCAAGAAACCTCAGAACAGCAATTGAGGCTACAAAGCGCGAGGGCGGACACGTACAGGCGGCTATCAGCTACACAACAAGCCCCTATCATACAAACGAGAGCTTCGCGGCATACGCAAAGCAGCTTGAGGAGATGGGTGCAGACTCCATCTGTATCAAGGATATGTCCGGTCTTCTCCTTCCCTACACAGCTTACGATCTCGTAAAGAAGCTCAAGGAAACGGTTTCTATTCCGATCCAGCTTCATACACACTATACCAGCGGCCTTGCTTCTATGACTATCCTCAAGGCTGTCGAGGCAGGCGTTGATACCATCGACACAGCTATCTCCGCTCTTGCTATGGGTACAGCTCAGCCTCCCACGGAGCCTATCGTTGCAACTCTCAAGGGCACTCAGTTCGATACGGGACTTGATATGAAGCAGCTCGATAAGGTATGCAAGCACTTCACTCCCATCCGTGAGAAGTATCTTGCCGCAGGTACTCTTGACCCCAAGGTGCTTAAGGTTGACGTTAACGCACTTATGTATCAGGTTCCCGGCGGAATGCTTTCCAACCTGGTTTCCCAGCTCAAGCAGGCAGGTCAGTCTGAAAAGCTTGAGCAGGTACTTGCTGAGGTTCCCCGCGTTCGTAAGGATGCAGGCTATCCCCCTCTTGTAACACCTACCAGCCAGATCGTTGGTACTCAGGCAGTTCTCAACGTAATCAGCGGCGAGCGCTATAAGATGGTATCCAAGGAATTCAAGGGTATGATCCGCGGCGACTACGGTCAGTGCCCCGCTCCCGTATCCGATGAGTTCAGAAGACTCATCATCGGCGATGAGGAGCCCATCACCTGCCGTCCTGCCGACAGGCTCGCTCCCGAGCTTGATAAGCTGAGAGCTGAGTGCGCTCAGTATATGGAGCAGGAGGAGGACGTTCTCTCCTACGCACTCTTTGAACAGGTTGCTACAAAGTTCTTCGAATACCGCAAGGCAAAGAAGTACAGCATCGACGTAGACAACGGCGATAAGGATCTCGAGGTTCATCCCGTATAATAACTCAAAGCCACCGGTCTTCCGGTGGCTTTCTTTATATTGTACGTCAGATAATGCAAAGGGTTGATGCAAAGGGGGATGCAAAGAACTTTTTTGAAAAAAAGTTCTCTGCACTCTCAAAAAACTTTAAAAAGGGATGGGTATAAATTCGGGTTTATCGGGGAGTTTCAAACTAAAATTTGATAAGCCGAAGAAGCGATCCGCACCAAAGCCTTCCCCCATGAATCGGGGGAAGGTGGCGCTTTGCACTTGCGTTAAAATTAAAGTAAAGCTTATTCCCGGAGCTGAAGTATGAATTATCGCTATCGAACGGGGAGCGACGGAAGATGGTTGACTACGCTGAACGTACGTCTTTTGGTGCGAAAAGAGAGAGTATCAATACTAAAAATGCTGTCCTCTTGAAAATTCAGCTATAACTTCAAGTTTGTGCAGTCAACCCTCTTCCGTCTCCCCCGTGGAGTTTATCTAAACTATAACTGCAGCGCCGGGAATATCGTATGTGCTTATCAAGCCTCAGCCTAAGGAGCCACCTTCCCCCGATTCATGGGGGAAGGCTTTATAACGTTCACCTTTATCTCCCCGACAAACTCGAATTTATACCCATCCCCTTTTTCAAAGTTTTTTGGAGTGCAGAACCTTTTTTTCAAAAAAGGTTTTGCGTCCCCGTCTCCCCTACAAACCCGAATTTGAAGGAAATGAAAGAAGGCTGTTGCATTTGCATTTGCAACAGCCTTCTTTTGTCATCTGTTCTTTGTCAATTCATTAATGATCTCGTTCTTTCGTGCTTCGAGGTTTTTGATCTCTCGCTTACGTTCTTTTATATTTTCATTTTTAAGCGCATCTATCTCTTTATCGATACTTTTAAGATAATCCTCCCGCGCTTTCTTGCTTGATTCTCTGAGACTGCTGAGCTTGGGATACTCTACCGTATCCAGACGTGTTGCAAGCTCTTTGTTTTCTTTCATCTTAAAGAGGTTCATATTGTTTCGCGTCCGCAACGCTTCAAGCTCAAGAACAAGCTTCTTTTGCTTTAAAAATTCCTTTTCCTCGGGAAGTTCATTCTTCCTTTTTTTAACAAGCTCTGCGATCTTCGGCTCGATCACCTTGGTATTATACTCGATCTCCTCGTTTAATACCGTAATTCTGCTCTCGATCTCCTGAAGCTCAGCCTCAAGTGCCGCCTTTTCAGACGAGTGCTCAGCCCAGTATGCATCGCGCTTTTCCTGCTCTTCTCTTGCCTGTTTTTCTGCTCTTTCCCTTTCCTCTTTATCTATTATCTGCTTATATCTTCTGATTATACTCCGGGCTTTACCGGCATAATGCCAGTCCTCTCTGCCGACAAGGAACTTTTCCAATTCCCTGCAGCCGTAGTTGAGCATAATATATTCATCATCCTCAAGCATATTCATAAGGCAAACGAAGGGCTTGCATTTTGCCGTTGAAACAGCAAGGGTAACGCTAAGATACTGTGAAAGAAAATTGGCCTTTATAGATCGTTCTATGCCGTTATAATGATTCTCATATGCAATTCTCATCATCTCGGCAATCTCTTGGGTCCTTTCAACAACCTCTTTTACGGCAAAATATCTGTCCAGCTCGTCCTTTACATTGTTAACGATAAGACGGAAGGTAGGCTCGATACAATTCTCCACGTTGCCGATTGCAGTAGTGATCTGAGCTATGGTGCAGCTCTTCGATTTGTAATATACTGAATAGAAATTTGCTTCCCAGCTTTCGGAATCCTTTAAAAGAAGCATCTCATAATACTTTTGAGCATTCTCGCTGTTATCAGTTTCCTTGGCTCTTCTCGCCAGACGGTAGAGATTCTCTACCTCCTCGGAATTCCGCTTTACAGCGGGCTCGCTTGTTATCTCCGCAGGCCTCGACTCAGCAGCACAAGCGGTGTCGCCCACCTCAACCATCATTTTTCTCGCTTCCTCAAGGGTGTACTTTACACCGCAGGACATACATTCATAGACACCGTCCTTCTTAATGAATTCGGTGCCCTCACACATTTCACATACTATTCTCTTCATATTGTTATCCTCAATATTTTGTCTATTATTATTTGATAAATACATAATACCAAAATAAGTACATTATGTCAACAAAAACTAACAGTCCGACTATATCTCTGCAGGTTTTGGGAGGTATAGTAATACAAACATAGCAAAATAATTAAATAAAATGCAAAAACACTAAAAAAAAATATTGAAATATGCGGAACACAGTGATATAATATGAAAGTAATAGCACTTGTTATTGGCTGTTACGTTGAATTTGTATTTTTGTGACTTTCAGTCAAAAGGAGTTGTTTTATATGAGCCGTATGATCGGCACAGTATCCCGCGGAGTTCGTGCTCCCATTATCAGAAACGGTGACGATATCGTTCAGATCGTTGTTGATTCTGTACTCGAAGCTTCCAAGGACGCAGGATTTGAGTTCAACGACCGTGACATCGTCGCTATGACTGAGGCTATCGTTGCCCGTGCACAGGGTAACTACGCAACTGTTGACGATATCGCCTGCGACGTCCGCGCAAAGTTCGGCGGCGAAACTGTCGGAGTTATCCTCCCCATCCTCAGCCGTAACCGTTTTGCTATCTGTCTCAGAGGTATTGCTAAGGGCGCAAAGAAGATCGTTCTTCAGCTTTCCTACCCCTCCGACGAGGTTGGCAACCACCTTATCAGCCTTGATAAGCTGGATGAAAAGGGCGTTAATCCTTACACAGACGTTCTCTCTCTTGAGAAGTACCGTGAGCTCTTCGGCTACGAGAAGCACCGCTTCACAGGCATCGACTACGTTGAATACTACGAGGGACTCATTAAGGACTGCGGCTGCGAATGCGAGATCATCTTCGCAAACGACGCAAGAGCAATTCTCAACTATACAAAGAACGTTCTCTGCTGTGACATCCACTCCAGAGCCCGCTCCAAGAGACTCCTGAAGGCTGCTGGTGCAGATATCGTTCTCGGTCTTGACGAGATCATGAACGCTCCCGTAAACGGCAGCGGCTATAACGAAAACTACGGTCTTCTCGGCTCCAATAAGGCTACAGAGGATCAGGTTAAGCTCTTCCCCCGCGATTGTCAGCCCGTTGTAGATGCTATTCAGAAGAAGCTCTACGAGGCTACAGGCAAGAAGATCGAGGTTATGGTATACGGCGACGGCGCATTCAAGGATCCCGTAGGTAAGATCTGGGAGCTTGCAGACCCCGTAGTTTCCCCTGCATACACCTCCGGTCTCGAGGGTACTCCCAACGAGCTCAAGCTCAAGTACCTTGCAGATAACGAGTTTGCAGGTCTCTCCGGCGATGCGCTCAAGGAAGCTATCAAGGGAAAGATCGTTGAAAAGGATGCAAACCTTGTCGGTAATATGGCAAGCGAGGGTACTACTCCCCGTCAGCTTACCGACCTTATCGGTTCCCTCTGCGACCTCACGAGCGGCTCCGGCGACAAGGGTACACCTATCGTATTTATCCAGGGCTACTTTGATAACTACACAACAGAATAATTATAATTTCAGCCATACGGTCTCCGTATGGCTGAAGCTTTAGAAAGGAAATATAATGAATTACGATTCCACCATCGACGTCACCCGCGAGGACGGCACGTGCGTTGAATGCGACATTATTGCGGCGTTTGACTGCGAAACAACCGGCAAAAGCTACATCATCTATACAGACCGCGAGCTTGACGAAAACGGCAATACACGCCTTTACGCCTCAGTTTACGACGACAGCGAGGACGTTGCAAAGCTTCTCGA
The DNA here is from genome assembly GCA_015063955.1 of Oscillospiraceae bacterium. Taxonomy (GTDB): domain Bacteria; phylum Bacillota; class Clostridia; order Oscillospirales; family CAG-272; genus Avispirillum. The sequence continues at coordinate 21,134 of SVTD01000024.1, forward strand.
GATCGAATCCGAAGAAGAATGGCAGATGGTCGACGAGCTCCTCGACCAGATGATCGACGCGGCATATAATGATGAAGAATGAATAGCGAAAATGGCTGTTGCGATAATCTGCAACAGCCATTTTCATTATTAAGAATCAAGACTTCCCTTTTCAAAGGGAACAAGACCGTTCAGAAAATCCTCCTGAGTATATCCGCAAAGATAGTAGTCATATGCAAGATCCTCATGAGTATAATCAGGAAGATGCTTGCTCATAATTCCGATCAGATAATCTATTTCAATTGTAGCCATATCATTGGATCTGACGTAAACAGCACGCTTTTCGGCAGCAGGAAAGCTGACAATGACAAGATCAATTAATTTATCATTATAGTCGGGATCTGAAATATCATACAGAGTATAAAACGTTTCAAATCTGGCTTTTTCCTCATCATCCTTAATTGAAGAAAGTATTTCTTTTTCAAATCTTTCCTTCGTTATGATCATAGGAAGCAGAGAAGCATCGCAAAAATCGTCGAGGAGCTCAATTTCAACCTCGGGTTTCGTATCTTCCGCAATCTCGGTTTCTTTGTTTTCTTCTTTTTCCTTGATCTCTTCTTTTTCTTCTGATTCGATCAGCTCGTTCTTGTCACCTATACAGGAGTTAAGAGCTCCAATAGCAAGAACAAATGCAAATATCAAAGCTAAAATTCTTTTCATAAGTATATCTCCTTTATAGTTCATACAACACAGGCGTTGCGTTGTCTATGTTGTAATTGAAATACTCGTCGTTGGTCATATCGTAAAAATATGAATGGAGGGCGCGAAGGACGCCGCCGTGGCAGACGAGCATCACCGTTTTATCTGAGTACTTCTCTTTTACCTCGTCGAGGAAATTGTAAACCCTCTGTCCCAGCTTCATCATAGATTCCCCGCCGGGATAGCAGTATGCAAACTGGCGCTTATTCTGAAGAAATCCGTCGCAGAAGCGGTGCTGACCCTCGTATATGCCGTAATCCTGCTCAATAAGGCGGTCATCAACGATTACAGGCGCACCCGTAGTAGCGGCCACAGCCTCTGCCGTTGTATGTGCACGTATCATCGGAGAGGATATTATAAGGTCTATTCCAAGGTCACGGCAAGCCTCTCCAAGGCGCCGAGCCTGCTCTATTCCCTCTTCGTTGAGGGGATTATCCGTTCTTCCCTGCACGCGGTCAAGGCCGTTCCAATCCGTCTTTCCGTGACGGGCACAGTATAGCTTCATATGTACCTCCGATGGGTTGGTTATATGAAGATTATATCAAAAAATAAAGTGAAATACAATATACTAATACATCTTATTCTCCCCTTTAAAGCATCTGCTAACATTTCCTCTTCAAGATACTTTCGCATACCGCTCCAAGAGCCGAGAATTTTACCCATATCGGTCTCTCCATTTGTTTTAATAGCTAAATTACTCCGCTTCGCTCCGTAGCTAAATAGCTCGCAAGCTCGCAGCTAAATTTCCCTTCGGTAAGCTAAATTAAATTCGCATCAAGCTGGCGAAGCCAATTTAGCTTGCGCAGCAAATTTAGCTCGGCTTGCCGAATTTAGCTCGCGCAAGCGAATTTAGCTGAAAAAAGCCAAGTCTTTCGACTTGGCTTTTTTCTGGTCTGAGTGACTGGACTTGAACCAGCGGCCTCTACCACCCCAAGGTAGCGCGCTCCCAACTGCGCCACACCCAGATGCTTGCTTTCTCAAGCTTGTTTATTATACCACGCACTTTCTAAATAGTCAACCCTTTTTTGCGTCAAATATTTACAGGAAATTTTACTTTTTTCTGTACAAATTGCCCAACCCGGTATTATTGGATCAAAATCGGGCATAATAATCCCGAAGCAATCTTCCCTATCTCTGCTTCACATCAGCTCAAGAAAGGTTTGGTATTTGAAATGGAAAAGAAGAACAATCACTGCATCGCCTGCACTGTTCAGCAGTGCGCTAACAACTCCGGCGAGGGCTACTGCGCTCTTGACAAGATCCGCGTCGGCACTCACGAGAAGAACCCCACGGTTTCCCAGTGTACAGACTGCGAATCCTTCGTGCTCGGCTCCGTTAAGGACTGCAAGAACGGCTCCTGCCATTGAGTTAGATCTGTATAACAGATTTAACTCAGTTATATTCGCCTATCGGCGAGTTATATTACAAGGTCAAATATAACTGCAAGCTTACTTGCAATATAACTAAAAAAAGAACCGCATCGGCATCTGTTGCTTATGCGGTTCTTTTTTCTTTTATTTTGCGAAAAGCTCTTCCTTTGTGAGAACGGGAATACCGGCCGCTGAGAGAACCTCTGTTGCCTTATCGTAGCCGCTTACACGGAAGATCATATACGCGCTGTCGTTTTCCTTATGTGATGCAAATGCATATGCGTACTCGATAGATACGCCGGGCACGGAAACGACGCTCATGACCTCTGCCATAGCTCCCGGACGGTCGGGGATCTCAACTGCAATAACGGTGTTTGTTTTACAGATATATCCGTTCTTTTTAAGGATCTCCACTGCCTTTTCCGTGTTCTCAACGATGATTCTGAGAATACCGAAATCCTGAGTATCAGCGATAGAAAGGGCACGGAGGTTTACGCCGCCGTCTGCAAGCACCTGACATACTGTACGGAGGCTGCCTGTTTTGTTTTCAATAAAAATAGAAACCTGCTTAAGACTCATATGATACTACCCCTTTCTCAATCGTGAAGTTTTCTGTTGTCGATTACTCTTTTTGCTTTGCCTTCGCTTCTTACGATGCTCTTAGGCTCTACGAGATGTACCTTAGGATTGATACCGAGCATTGTCTTCATAGCATCTGCAAGCTTTCTCTCCATAGCTGTGAGCTCTCGGACTGTATCGGAGAACTGATCCTCTGTAACCTCAACGTATACGTCAAAGGTATCGGTACTGCCCACACGGTCAACAACGATCTGGTAGTTAGCCGCATAGCCTTCCTTGAGAAGAACTGTCTCGATCTGTGAGGGGAATACGTTTACGCCGCGGATAATAAGCATATCGTCGCTGCGTCCCATGGGCTTGCACATCTTGATATGTGTTCTGCCGCAGGAGCACTTCTCTCTTCTGAGGATACAGATATCTCTCGTTCTGTAACGGAGGAGGGGGAACGCCTCCTTATCAAGGCTTGTGAATACAAGCTCACCCTTCTCTCCCTCGGGAAGGACCTCACCTGTATCGGGATCGATGATCTCTGCATAGAAGTGGTCCTCGTTGATATGCATACCTGACTGTGCGGAGCACTCGAAGGATACGCCGGGGCCGCTTGTCTCTGTAAGACCGTAAATATCGTAAGCCTTGATGCCGAGCATCTTCTCGATATTGCGGCGCATCTCCTCTGTCCAGGGCTCTGCACCGAAGATACCTGCCTTGAGATGTATATCGTCTGCAGAAAGACCCATTTCGTGGAGAGTTTCGCCGATATAGTGAGCGTATGAGGGAGTACAGCAAAGAATGGTGGAACGGAGATCGCGCATAAAGTCGATCTGGCGCTCAGTATTGCCGCTTGACATGGGGAGTGTAAGACAGCCAACCTTGTGGGAGCCGCCGTTAAGACCGGGGCCGCCTGTGAAAAGTCCGTAGCCGTATGCTACCTGACAAACGTCCTCCTCAGTACCGCCGACAGCAACGATGGCTCTCGCGCAGCACTCTTCCCAAAGATCAACGTCGTGCTGAGTATAAAAAGCAACTACTCTCTTTCCTGTGGTGCCGCTTGTAGACTGAATACGAACGCAGTCGCTGAGGGGCTTTGCAAGAAGACCGTAGGGATATGCATCACGAAGGTCTGCCTTTGTAAGGAAGGGGAGCTTATAAATATCGTCGACGCTCTTTATGTCATCGGGAGTTACACCCTTTTCCTCCATAAGATTTCTGTAGTAAGGTACGTTCTCATAAACGTGCTTTACCTGCTTGACGATCTTTTCATTCTGCCAAGCCTTGATTTGTTCGACCGAGGCACATTCGATCTCGGGCTGATAGTATTTTTCCATTGGAAACACTTCCTTTCTGACTGTTTTCATACTATCACAATTTACATTTTTTGTAAATAGCTTGTTTGGATTTTTTTGTGAATATTTACATAAGTTTTGTGAATATTTATTCCTTTATAACAGCTACACCGGGCAGACACTTAATCCACCGACACAGGAGCTCCACTTTTTTCAAAAAAACAAAGTTTTATCGTTTATTCAATTGACAAAAGACCGATTTTATTATAAAATAAGCTGATTATATATTATTCAATGAGGTATATTATGGCAAACGACAAGAAAATGGTAGATCAGATCACCTCTATGGACGAGGACTTCGCCAAGTGGTACACTGACATCTGCAAAAAAGCTGATCTTATAGATTACTCCAGCGTTAAGGGCTGTATGATAATCCGCCCCTACGGCTACGCTATATGGGAGCTTATCCAGAAGAATCTTGACGACAGATTCAAAAAGACCGGACACGAAAACGTTTATATGCCTATGTTCATCCCCGAGTCCCTTCTTCAGAAGGAAAAGGACCACGTTGAGGGCTTTGCTCCCGAGGTTGCATGGGTAACACACGGCGGCAGCGAGCCCCTCACCGAGAAGCTCTGCGTTCGCCCCACGTCAGAAACTCTCTTCTGTGAGCATTATGCAAACATAATCAAGTCCTACCGCGACCTTCCCAAGCTCTACAACCAGTGGTGCTCCGTCGTTCGTTGGGAAAAGACAACACGTCCCTTCCTTCGCTCCCGTGAGTTCCTCTGGCAGGAGGGCCACACAATGCACGCAACTGCCGAGGAGGCAGAGGCTGAGACCATCCGGATGCTCAACTGCTATGCAGACTTCCACGAAAGAGATCTCGCTATCCCCGTGATCAAGGGCAGAAAGACCGAGTCCGATAAGTTTGCAGGCGCTGAGGCTACCTACGCCATCGAAGCACTTATGCACGACGGTAAGGCTCTTCAGGCAGGAACCTCCCACTACTTCGGCGACGGCTTTGCCAAGGCATTTGACATTAAGTACACCGATAAGGAAAACAAGCTCTGCTATCCTCACCAGACCTCCTGGGGCGTTACCACCCGTATGATCGGCGGTATCATTATGACCCACGGTGACAACAACGGTCTCGTTCTCCCCCCTGCAGTAGCACCCATTCAGGTAGTTATCATCCCCGTTCAGCAGCACAAGGAGGGCGTTCTCGACGCAGCCTACGCTCTTCGCGACCGCCTTGCGGGTCAGTTCAGAGTTAAGGTTGACGACTCCGACAACAGCCCCGGATGGAAGTTCTCCGAGTACGAGATGAAGGGTGTTCCCCTCCGTATCGAGATCGGCCCCCGTGACATTGCCGAGAACAAGTGCGTGACCGTTAAGCGTGTTAACCGCGAAAAGAACTTCGAATCTCTTGAGAATATCGAAGAGGTAATCGCCCAGAGACTCCAGGAGGTTCGCGACGCTATGTACGAAAAGGCTCTTGCAAACCGCGATGCACGTACGTACGAGTGCACCACCATTGACGAGATCAAGACTGCTCTCGCCGAAAAGGGCGACGGCTTCGTTATGGCTATGTGGTGCGGTGACGAGGAGTGCGAGGATAAGGTTAAGGCTGAGACCGGCGTCGGTTCCCGTTGCATTCCCCTCCAGCAGAGAAAGATCGCAGGCAAGTGCGTTTGCTGCGGCAAGGATGCACAGCATATGGTCTGCTGGGCTGTAGCATATTAATTCAATCCGGAAACGATTCAGGGGCGGGCGAATTCAGTTCGCCCCTCAAGCTTTAAAGAAAGGAGATGCCGATGAAAGAATTTTCCGTGTCCCTGAAGGAAAAGATAAGATCCGTTGATTTTGTAGTCTTATTCGCAGTTCTCGGAATGAATATCCTTTCCCTCGTCATACTTGCAGGCGCCTCAAACGAGATAGGCTCCCGATACCTTCTGGTGCAGTCCATCGCTTCCCTGCTTGGTATCACGATCATGTTCACCATCTCCTTTATCGATTACGATAAGATAATCAAGCAATACGGAATATGGATATTCGGTATTGCAGTATTCTTTATGATAACGGTAGTGCTGTTCGGAGAAGGTGATCAGGGCAACAAGGCGTGGCTCAGAATCCCCGGAGTTCCCTTTGATATTCAGCCCTCCGAATACTGTAAATTCCTGTTTATCATGACCTTTGCAAGCCATATAAAGCAGGTAAAGGACAATATCAACCACCCGAAGAACGTTGTCGCCCTCGCACTTCACGCAGGTCTTATCTGCGGACTTGTGCTTATGACGGGAGACCTCGGCTCCACCCTCGTATACTTCGGTATCGTTGCGATAATGCTCCTTGTGGGCGGTCTTTCCATCTGGTATTTCATCGGAGTAATTGCCTTGCTCGTTATCGCGTCGCCGATACTGTGGGAATCCCTTTCAGAGCTTCGGCAGCAGCGAATCATCTGCGGCTTCAATCCCGAGCTTGATCCTCTCGGCTACGGCTTCCAGGCTCTGGCCTCAAGAAGAGCCATTGCCGCAGGCGGCTTCCTGGGTTCAGGCTTTGCAGGGGGGACTGTCTACGTCGGTATTCATTCTAACTTTGCCGATTTTATTTTCGCAACCCTTGCAGAGAAATTCGGCTTCTTCGGCTGCTTTGCTTATATGGCGCTGATGGGTATACTGATCATAAGACTTCTGTGGATCGCCCGTATAGCCAGAAAGGACTACGGCGCCTATATGTGTATGGGCGTGGTTGCTATCCTTATCTGCCAGACCCTTGAAAATATAGGAATGTGCCTTGCAATGCTCCCCGTTATCGGAATAACCCTTCCCTTCCTTTCCTACGGCGGATCATCCATTCTTGCGATGTATATGCTTATAGGCCTCGTTCAGAGCATCAAAAGCCACAATCAAAAATACTTCTTCGAAAGAGAAAAAGCATAAGGAGCTGTCAGCGACAGCTCCTTTCAGTTTGTCGGGGAGGAGACGGGAGACGCAAAACCTTTTTTGAAAAAAAGGTTCTGCACTCCAAAAAACTTTAAAAAAGGGATGGGCAAATTCGGGTTTGTCGAACAGTTTACGGACTAACATTGTCGTAATGGCGAACATTGGTCGTCCGTCCATCTGCACGTGAACCATTCTTCAAATTCGGGTTTATCGGTGAGCTTTAAACTAAAATTTGATAGGAGAAAGAGGCGATTTGCACCAAAGCCTTCCCCGATGGAAGGACCCGCGTAGCGGGGGGATCCGTCTTGATTCGGGGGAAGGTGGCAGCCGTAAGGCTGACGGAAGAGGGTTGCTACCTGGGTGCGAAC
>SVTD01000025.1 GCA_015063955.1 Oscillospiraceae bacterium
AAACTTTAGCGGAACTTGCTGCTATCAGAGAGCAGATGAAGGACAAGGTCGCTATCCGTACAGGAAGCGGCGAAGTTCGCGTAGTTGTCGGTATGGCAACCTGCGGAATCACCGCGGGTGCTCGACCTGTTCTTAACGCTTTTGTTGAGGAGGTAGCAGCACAGGGTCTTGCTGACACTGTAAAGGTAACACAGACCGGTTGTATCGGTATCTGCCAGTACGAGCCTGTTGTAGAGATCTACGAGGACGGCAAGGACAAGGTTACATACGTAAAGATGACAGCAGATAAGGCGAAGGAAGTTGTTGCAAAGCACCTCAAGGGCGGCGCACCCGTAGCTGAATACCTTATCGGTAATATTTAATCCGGAGGAGATAAAAGTATGGTTCGTTCACACATTCTTGTTTGCGGAGGTACAGGTTGTACTTCCTCCGGCAGCTTGAAGCTTATTGATGCTCTTAATACAGAGATCAAGGCTGCCGGCCTTGAAGAAGAAGTCAAGGTAGTTCAGACCGGTTGTTTCGGTCTTTGCGCACTCGGTCCCATCATGATCGTTTATCCTGACGGCACATTCTACTCCAGAGTAGAGGCTAAGGATATTCCCGAGATCGTTTCCGAGCACATCGTAAAGGGTCGTGTAGTTGAAAGACTCGTTTACAACAAGACAACTGAGGAAGAGGCTGCTGAGGGCAGAACTTCTTCTCTTAACGATACTGCATTCTATAAGAAGCAGATGAGAATCGCTCTCCGTAACTGCGGCGTAGTTAACCCTGAGAAGATCGACGAGTATATCGCTCGTGACGGTTACTTCGCACTCGGTAAGGTTCTCACAGAGATGAGCCGTGAAGAGGTTGTTCAGACAATCCTCGATTCCGGTCTCCGCGGCCGCGGCGGCGCAGGCTTCCCCACAGGTCTTAAGTGGAAGTTCGCTATGGGAAGCGAAGGCCAGAAGTACGTATGCTGTAACGGTGACGAGGGTGACCCCGGTGCATTCATGGACCGTTCCATCCTCGAGGGTGACCCCCATGCAGTTCTTGAGGCAATGACCATCGCAGGCTACGCTATCGGCGCAAATCAGGGCTACATCTACATCCGTGCAGAGTATCCTATCGCTGTTCGCCGTCTTGAGATCGCTATCGAGCAGGCAAGAGATTACGGCCTCCTCGGTGATAACATCCTCGGCACAGGCTTTAAGTTCAATATCGAGCTTCGTCTCGGTGCGGGCGCATTCGTATGCGGTGAGGAAACAGCTCTTATGACCTCTATCGAGGGTAAGCGCGGTGAGCCCAGACCCCGTCCTCCTTTCCCTGCAGTAAAGGGTCTCTTTGCTAAGCCCACGATCCTCAACAACGTTGAGACATATGCAAACATTCCCCAGATCATCCTTAACGGCGCTGACTGGTTCAAGGCTATCGGTACTGAAAAGTCTTCCGGTACAAAGGTATTCGCTCTTGGCGGTAAGATCACAAACACAGGTCTCGTTGAGGTTCCCATGGGTACAACACTCCGTGAGGTAATCGAGGAGATCGGTGGCGGTATCCCGGGCGGCAAGAAGTTCAAGGCTGCTCAGACAGGTGGTCCTTCCGGCGGATGTCTCCCTGCACAGCTTATCGATACACCTATCGACTTCGATAACCTTATCGCAGCAGGCTCTATGATGGGCTCCGGCGGTCTTATCGTAATGGATGAAGATACATGTATGGTTGACCTTGCCAAGTTCTTCCTTGAGTTCACTGTAGACGAGTCCTGCGGTAAGTGCGCACCCTGCCGTATCGGTACTGTTCGTATGCTCGAGATCCTTAATAAGATCACTGAGGGTAACGGCGAACTCGAAGACCTTGATAAGCTCGAAGAGCTTGCAAACTACATCAAGTCCGCATCTCTCTGCGGTCTCGGTCAGACAGCTCCTAACCCCGTTCTTTCTACTCTCCGCTTCTTCCGCGATGAGTACGTTGCTCATATCGTTGATAAGAAGTGTCCCGCAGGCGTATGTAAGAGCCTTCTCTCTTACGTTATCGATGCTGATAAGTGTAAGGGTTGTACACTCTGCTCTCGCGTATGTCCCGCAAACGCTATCGAGGGTAGCGTAAAGCAGCCTCACGTAATTGATACAACTAAGTGTCTCAAGTGCGGCGCTTGTATCGAGAAGTGTAAGTTCGGCGCAATTTCTAAGCAGTAAGGAAAGGAGCAAAGTATTATAATGGAAACAAAAATGCTTAACATTAAAATCAACGGCAGAGACTATACCGTTCCTTACGGCACAACAGTTCTTGAGGCTTGCAAGCAGGCAGGCATCGAGATCCCCACTCTCTGCTATCTTAAGGACGTTAACGAGATCGGTGCTTGCCGTCTCTGCCTCGTAGAGGTCGTAGGCGCTCGCGGTCTTGTAACAGCCTGCGTATATCCCATCGAGCGTGAGGGCACAGAGATCCTTACAAATACAGATAAGGTCAAGGCTGCACGTAAGATGAACATCCAGCTCGTTCTCTCCGCACACGAGAAGAAGTGCCTTTCCTGCGTACGCAGCCAGACATGTGAACTCCAGAAGTTCGCACACGACTACGGCGTAGAGGAGAACTACTTCGACTCCAACGATGAGAAGCTCCCCATCGACGACTCCAGCGTGTCCATTATCCGCGATCCTAACAAGTGTATCCTTTGCCGTCGTTGCTCCGCAGCTTGTAACAAGCTCCAGGGCATCGGTGCTATCGGCGCTCAGAACCGTGGCTATGATACACAGATCGGCTGTGCATTCGAGGGCGACCTCGCTGCAACATCCTGCGTAAACTGCGGTCAGTGTATCGTTGCTTGTCCCGTTGGTGCTCTCTATGAGAAGGACGACACACAGAAGATCGTTGAGGCTATCAACGATCCTACAAAGCACGTTGCTATCTGCTGCGCACCTTCCGTTCGTGCACAGATCGGTGAGTGCTTCGGCTACGAGCCCGGCACAGATTGCGAGGGCAAGATGGTAGCAGCTCTCAAGGCTCTCGGCTTTGACGGCGTGTATGATATGAACTTCACAGCAGACCTTACAATCATGGAAGAGGCTTACGAGCTTCTCGGCCGTATCAAGAACGGCGGCGCTCTCCCCATGATCACATCCTGCTCACCCGGATGGGTCAAGTACTGTGAGCACTACTTCCCTGAGATGATAGATAACATTTCCACATGTAAGTCTCCTCAGCAGATGTTCGGTGCTATCTATAAGGCATTCTTCGCAAAGAAGATGGGTATCGATCCTAAGGATATCGTATTCGTTTCTGCTATTCCTTGTACAGCTAAGAAGTTCGAGGTTGGCCGTGACGGTCAGTCCAATGACGGTCTTGCAAACGTAGATATCGCAGTTACAACAAGAGAGCTCGGCAGACTCATCGAGTCCAGCGGTATCAACTTCAAGGCTCTCAAGGACGAGAAGTTTGATGCTCCCGTTGACATCGGCTCCGGTGCAGGCGCGATCTTCGGTGCTACCGGCGGTGTAATGGAGGCAGCTCTCAGAACTGCTGCAGAGGTTATCCTCGGTACAACACTTGAGAAGGTTGAATTTGAGGACGTTCGCGGTACAGAAGGCATCAAGTTTGCAGAGTACAAGCTCGGTGATATGACTGTAAAGGTAGCAGTTGCTTCCGGTACAGCTAATGCATCCAAGCTTCTCAAGGGCATCCAGTCCGGCGAGTATCAGGCAGACTTCATCGAGATCATGGCTTGTCCCGGCGGCTGTGTAAACGGCGGCGGTCAGCCCATCCAGCCTGCAAGCGTTCGTAACTCTATCGACCTCCGTGCAGTTCGTGCGAAGATCCTTTACGATGCAGACGCAGCTCTCGAGATCCGTAAGTCTCACGATAATCCCATCATCAAGATGGTATATGATGAGTTCCTCGGCGAGCCCAACAGCCACGTGGCACATGAGCTTCTCCATACTCATTACGTAAAGAGAGGTCTCTGATTTACAGAGATTAAATAAAAAAACAGGTGGTCCTCGGACCACCTGTTTCAGTCTGTCGAAAAACACCTGCAAAGGCGTTAAGCCAAGGCAGGTGTAGCGGCATCCGTAAGGATGCCGCTTTATTTTTACAACTCTTCTATGAAGTTTTTTGAGAGTGCAGGGAACTTTTTTACAAAAAAGTTCTTTGCAAAATAACTAATCAACGTAAAACTCCTCCATCGTATCGAGGCAGATACAGCCGAGGGGGCTGCCGAAAACTGCGCCGCAGTCTATGGCTATGTGGTTGTTCTTTTTGTATATCCTTCCGTCACAGCTTTCGTCTATAAGTGAGGTTGGAGTGTGTCCGGTGACGATATATTTATCCTCAAAATAGACCTTGTCATATTCGGGCTCGCCGACAATATATTCAAGAAGGGAAAAGCTTTCCGGGTCCATCATCTTTTCCTTTTCGGGAACGGTATGGGAAAGAAAGAAGGTCTTTTCGCCAACCTCGATCTCCTGAAAATAAAAGAAAGTGGAAACGTATGAAAGCAGTCGCTTTTTGTCCGCTGCCCGAAGCTCTCTGAATGCTTTGTAGGTGGGGATGCCTCCGTCTGTAAACCACATCCGCGTGATCTCAAGAATATCATCGCCGATATTTTCGGAGTTTACGGTAAGCTTCAAAAGCTTCCAGGCCATATGATCGTGATTTCCCCTAATCGGAATAACGTTTTTTCTGTCAAACATATCGAGAAGTATCTTTATTCCGTCAGGACCACGGTCTACAACGTCTCCGAGAATATAAAGCGTATCATCATCGCAAAAGCCTATCCTCTCAAGCATACGGACGTATTTATCGTAGCATCCGTGAAGATCAGACATTGCATATACCATAAAACCACTCCTTTCAGTGTTCTATATATTATATACCACATTGCGTGTCCCAAAAAGTGTACAATCTATTAACAAGACGGTACTATTGACAAAAACAGGTAAATATGATAATATTATAATGTTTACAAAGTGAACTATTTTTGTGGAGAGATCAAATTGGAAGAAATTACTCAGTCTGAATTATTGCTTGCCTCTTGGGTCAGGCTTTCGGGAATCATCAAAAACTCAAGAATAACAAAGGGGCTTATGTACAACGAGGCCGTTGTTATGTATATTCTTTATATGCGCTACCGCAGTGACGGCGACGGTATTATCTCCATCAAGGAGATCGTTGAAAGGACGAGAATGCAGAAATCTCTCGTAAACAGAACCGTAAACTCCCTCGAAGAGAAGGGGCTTCTTCTGCGCTGTGAATCAGAGATCGACCGCAGAATGACCTACGTAAAGTGCGTCAGAGAAAAGCTTGATACGTTTCTGAAGGTGCACGAGGAGTCTCTTGCCATTGCCGATAATATTATCGATATAATCGGCCCTGAGGATGCGGAGGCGTTTATAAGAATAGTATATAAGCTCGAAGAAGCAGATTATTCGGTTAATTAATTAAAAAAATAAGGACTCACAGAAAGGAACGTTCAGAATATGGACAAAAAGTACGAAGCCCTGTTTACCCCCTGGAAAATAGGAAACGTTGAGATCAAAAACAGAATCGTAATGTGCCCTATGGGCGGTACCAGCCTTTTCGGTTGGTTTGAGCTTACGGGATGTCATTTCGATAAGGAGGCTGCAAAGCTTTTCCTTGAGAGAGCCAACAATAACGTCGGACTTATCATCCCCGGAATTGCGCCCCTTCGCGACACATTCTTCGGAAAGTGGCTCTGGCAGAACCCCAAAATGTTTGAGGAGCTGAAGGAATTTATGGATGAGATCCATAAGACAGGAGCAAAGCTCTTCGTACAGCTCACAGCAGGTATGGGTCGCTCCTGGGCGATCACAGAGCTTGTAGCACCCCTTCATAAGAATAAGTTTACAAGAGCGCTTGTAAAGCCTATTATCGATACGAGCCACGAGCTGGCGAGCCCCAGCCCCCAGCCCTCCCGTTGGGCACACGATATTATCTGCCCCGAGATCACAAAGGAGCAGATCCACGAGATCATCGAGGCCTTTGCAAAGACTGCAAAGCTTTGTAAGGAGGCAGGCGTTGACGGTGTAGAGGTACACGCAGTTCACGAGGGCTACCTTCTCGACCAGTTTACAATTGAGTTCTTTAACAAGAGAACAGACGAGTACGGCGGAAGCTTTGAAAACCGTTATCGCTTTGCAAAGGAGGTTGTAACTGCGATCAAAAAGGCTTGTGGCGAAGACTACCCCGTATCCCTCCGTTACTCCGTAGAGTCCAAGATGAAGGGCTTTTGCGAGGGTGCTATGCCCGGCGAGGAATATACCGAGGTGGGCAGAAATATGGAGGAATCTGAGAGAGCGGCAAAGTATCTCCAGGATGCAGGCTACGATATGCTCAATGCCGATAACGGTACCTACGACTCCTGGTACTGGGCTCATCCCCCTATGTATATGCCGTGTAACTGTAACCTCGAGGACGTTGCACATATCAAGCAGCTTGTTGATATTCCCGTAGTATGCGCAGGCCGTATGGAGCCCGACGTTGGTGCCGAGGCGATAGAGAAGGGACTTATCGACGGCGTAGGCGTTGCACGTCAGTTCCTCACAGACCCCGAGTGGGTAACGAAGCTTATCGAGGACAGAATCGAGGACATCAAGCCCTGTATCTGCTGTCACGCAGGATGCTTCAACTTCTCAAGCTCAAAGGGTCATGCAAACACTCAGGATCTTACGGACACTATGGGCCTTGCACGCTGTGCACTTAACCCCGAAACGATGCAGTCAAAGAAATACAGCGTAAAGCCTGCAAAGAAGCAGAAGAATATCGCAGTTGTAGGCGGCGGTATCGGCGGTATGGAGGCGGCTATCCTCCTTGCAAAGCGCGGACATAAAGTAACTCTTTATGAAAAGTCAGGCGACCTTGGCGGCGTATTCGTAGCTGCTGCAGCTCCTTCCTTTAAGGAAAAGGACCGGGATCTTATCGCTTGGTATAAGAGAGAGCTTACAAAATATCCCATCGAGGTTAAGATGAATACCGAGGTCAAGGACGTAAAGGCTCTCGGTGCAGACGAGGTTATCGTAGCAACAGGTGCCGTTGCAAAGAAGATCCCCGTAAAGGGCGCAGATGGTGCAATAGAGGCTTGCGATTTCCTCCTTGGAAAGTGCGAAGTAGGCGAGAACGTAACCATTATCGGCGGCGGACTTACGGGATGTGAGATCGCATACGAGCTGTATCTGCGGGGTAAGAAGCCCACTATCGTTGAAATGCAGGACGACCTTATCGTTACAAAGGGCGTTTGCCTTGCAAATACATCCTTCCTCCGTGATTTCTTTAAGACAAACAAGGTTCCCGTACATCTTGAGACCGCACTTTGCGAAGTTAAGGACGGCGCAGTTGTGGTAAAGGATAAGGAAGGCAAGACCTTTGAAATTGCAGCGGATAGTGTAATTATGTCCGTTGGCTATAATCCCGCACCTATTGCAAAGAAGGGCGGCCACGTACACGTTATCGGTGATGCGGACTCCGTCGGCAACCTCAGAACAGTTATCTGGGGCGCGTGGGACGTAGCAATGAAGCTTTAAGCTTCATTGCAGTGAAATCCACGCTATGCGTGGGTGAAATCCGCTTCGCGGGTGAAATACGCCTTCGGCGTGTGAAATATTTCCTTCGGAAATGTGAATGATGGTTTTCTCCGCTTTTTGCGGAGAAAACCAATCTTTATTATAATTTGAAAGGGTATTGATATGATTCTGACAACAGAACAGCAGGCGATACTTAACGGCTCCAAGGGCGAGACTATGGCGAAGGTCATGAAGACTCTCGTTATGTACGGTGAGACCTTCGGTGCTGAGCGTCTTGTGCCTGTAACAAGTGATTATAACCACCTCGTAACCTCCTTCGGTCTCAAGGTTATGAGCCCCGTATACGATCTTATGGAAAAGCTTCTCGAGGCAGGCGTTTCCTCCTCTCAGAAGTTCTCCGTAGACCCCAGACCTCTTGATAAAAACGTTCCCGCAAACCTTCTCCAGAAGCTTGTTTTCAATAAGTTTATGTATACAAAGCAGGACTATTATGAGGAGCAGCTGAAAAAGCTTGGTCTTATGAATGATAATGCATTCACCTGCACCTGCTATATGGACGAGGTTGGTAATAAGCCGAAGAAGGGTGACGTACTCAGCTGGGCAGAGTCCTCAGCCGTTGTATATGCAAACTCCGTTCTCGGCGCACGTTGCAACAGAAATTCCGGTATTATCGATCTTATGGGATCTATCGTCGGTTACGTTCCCGAATTCGGTCTTCTCACAGACGAGGGCAGAAAGGCTACCTGGGTCGTTAAGATCGAAACAACAAAGAAGCCCGAGGCACAGCTTCTCGGTTCTGCTATCGGTATGAAGGTCATGGAGGACGTTCCCTTTGTTGTCGGTCTTGATAAGTGGATCGGAACTGAGCTTTCCGACAGCGCCTGCACATACCTCAAGGACTTCGGCGCGGCAACTGCATCAAACGGTGCCGTTGGCCTTTATCACATTGCAAACCTCACACCCGAGGCAGTTGAGCTTGGTGAGAGCCTTATTGCCGAGGGCGCAAAGGAATACGTTATCACAGACGCGGAGCTTGAAAGAGTTAAGAACGAGTATCCCGTAATCTGGAAGAATAAGGACGCAAAGCCCAAGCTCTGCTTTATGGGCTGTCCCCATATGAGCCTCCAGCAGCTCTGTGACTGGACCGATAAGGTTGAGGCAGGACTTAAAGAGGCAGGCAACAAGAAGGTGGTTATCCCCACAGTATTTACAGCGGCTCAGGGCGTACTTGACGAGTTCAATAAGACAGAGTATGCAGAGAGACTCCGTGCTACAGGTGTTATCACATCCTACATCTGTCCTCTTATGTATATGAATAACCCTCTTTGCAAGAAGATGCCCGTTATCACATCTTCCAATAAGCTTCGCACATATACGACAGCACGTTACTATACAGACGACGAGATTCTCGTACAGATCACAAAAGGAGGAAAGAACTGATGAAAACGTTTCAGGGAAGAGTAGTAACCCCCGGTACGGTAAGTGCTAAGGCGCTCGTATCTCACGGCGGTCTTAATACCCTTGCATCCTTCCAGAACGCACTCCAGTTTGGCGACAAAGAGGCGAAGTGCGGCGACCAGAACAACCCCGATCTGTACGGAAAGCCCATGGTGGGAACGGCTCTCTGCCTCCCCCAGACCATCGGCTCAACAACAGGCGGCCTTGTTCTTTACTGTGCGGCGGCAATGGGACGTCAGCCTGCTTGTATGCTTTTCTCAAAGCCTATCGACTCGTTAGCTGCAGCAGGAGCTATCCTCGCTGACGTATGGGTAGACAGCGTAACGATGCCTGTAGTAGACTCCCTTGGAGATGAGTTCCTTGAGTACGTCAAGGACGGTATGAATATTACCGTAAAAGACGGCGGCATCGTAGAGGTAGAATAAGATGAAAGGCTGTCGCATCTGCGACAGCCTTGTTCTTTGCAAAGGACTTTTTTGTAAAAAAGTCCTCTGCACTCCCAAAAAACTTTAATAGGAGAATTATGGATATTTTAGAATCAATGAAAAGGCGGCACAGTGTCCGTCAGTATAAGGATATCCCCATTGAAGCAGATCTTGTGGCGGCTCTCAATGAGGAGATCGATGCCATAAACAAGGAAAGCGGACTTCATTTCCAGCTTATCCTCAATGAGCCGAAGGCATTTGACAGCTTTATGGCACATTACGGAAGATTTACAGGCGTTTCAAATTATATCGCTCTTGTGGGAAAGAAATCGAAGGATCTGCAGGAAAGGTGCGGCTATTTTGGAGAAAGGCTTGTAATGAAGGCCCACGAAATGGGACTTCATACCTGCTGGGTGGCACTCACTTATAAAAAGATCCCGGGCGTCATAAAAATAGATAAGGGGGAAGCTCTCACCGTTGTCATCTCCATCGGCCACGGCAAGAATCGGGGCCTTGCGAGAAAAACTAAGACTTGCGAGGAGGTCTCAAACGTAAGCGTATCCTCTCCCGAGTGGTTTCGTCTTGGCGTTGAGGCGGCGCTGACTGCTCCCACGGCTATGAATCAGCAGAAATTCTATCTTACCTATGCCGACGGCAATGTGACAGCAAAGGCGCTCCTCGGTCCCTATTCCAAAATGGATCTCGGAATCGTAAAATACCATTTTGAAATGGTAACAAATAAAAAGATCTGACCATTGACAAAACTGTAATTTGGGTATAGAATTTTCGTATAAAGTATATCGGGGTGATTTGTTTGGAAAAGAAAACCGTTAATATTTCCTGGAAGACCTGCTTTCGTATAGGTATCAGCGCGTTCCTGCTTTTTCTCGGCATCTATTACTGGAGTGCGATCTCAGGCATTTTTGCAACCTTGCTCGGTGCCGCAGCACCTGTGGTGATCGGCTTTGCCATTGCTTACGTGCTGAATATCCTTATGAGCTTTTATGAGCGCCACTATTTTAAAAAGAGCAAAAAAAGAAAGCTCGTTGAAAAAACGAAGCGCCCCGTCTGCCTTACGGGAGCAATTCTTACGCTGCTTTGTATAATCGCCCTCATTGTTCTTCTTGTAGTTCCGGAGCTTGTGGACTGTGTGAAATTCCTTGTCGCAAAGATCCCGCCCCTTATCGAGGAGCTTCTGAACAGCTCCTTTGTGCGCGAGAATATTCCTAAGGGTATCCTTGCCCGTCTTTCCGGTATCGACTGGATGAGCTACGTTACAAAGCTTATCGAAACAGTAAGCTCCGGCATCGGAGATGCGGTCGGTGTAGTTGTAAATGCGGTAACCTCTGCCGTTTCAGTTATCGTGACCGTATTCCTCTCGATTATTTTCTCTCTGTATCTGCTTTCGGATAAGGATAAGCTTGCAGCTCAGTCAATGAGACTTATGAAAAATTATCTCTCCGAAAAAACGACAAAGAGAGTAACTTATACTGTATCTGTCGTTGATGACTGCTTCCATAAATATATAGTAGGACAGTGCCTTGAGGCTGTAATTCTGGGTGTCCTTTGTACCGTGGGAATGCTGATCTTCAGATTCCCCTATGCGGCAATGATCGGTACCCTCGTTGGCTTTACAGCCCTGATACCCGTTGCGGGAGCCTATATCGGAGCCGGCGTCGGAGCCGTTATGATGCTGACGGAATCCCCCTTGACAGCGTTGCTTTTCCTTGTTTTCATAGTAGTTCTCCAGCAGCTTGAGGGAAATCTTATATATCCCAAGGTAGTAGGAAACTCCGTAGGACTTCCTGCCATCTGGGTGCTGGCGGCAGTAACGGTGGGCGGCGGACTTTACGGAATTCTCGGTATGCTCATAGGCGTGCCCATCGCCGCGGCAATATACCGTCTTGTACGTGAGGACGTAAAGCGAAGGGAAGAGTCAAACGCCCCGAAGGAAGAAACGGCAACTGAAGCAAAAGAATAATTAAAAAAGACTTGCTCTGCAAGTCTTTTTTTTAAGAAGTAAAGAGTATTGATACGGCTGTACAAATATGGTATAATCGTACTGTAAAGTAAGTGGAGGTGCTTATGGCAAAAAAAGTATTATCGTTATTTATATCGGCTCTTTTAATTATAATGTCTGCGGTATTTATGACTGTGGGGGCTGTGTCTTCGGAATCGGATTATCAGTATTCGGTGGAGAACGGCAGTGTCAGGATCGTGAAGTATACCGGCTCCGATGCAAGAGTCGAGATACCGGCGGAGATCGGAGGCTATCCCGTTAAGATCATAGGTGACGGCTCCTTCAGATTCAATACCTCTGTGAGGGAGGTAATTATTCCCAAAGGTGTTGAAACGGTAGAGACGAGAGCCTTCGATTACTGTACGAAGCTTGAAACGGTGAATCTGCCCGAAGGGGTAGTATACTTAGGAGAATTTGTTTTCAATTCCTGTATTTCACTGGGAGCAATAGCCCTGCCCGATTCTGTGGCATCCATGGGAAGCTGTACTTTCGCAGGCTGTACAGCATTAAAAGAGGTAAAGCTACCTGCTTTACTTGGAAGAATCCCTATATCCACTTTCTCCGGTTGTAAAAGCCTTGAGACGGTTATTATTCCCGAGGGATATACTTCCGTGGAAGCTGGCGCCTTTGGTAATTGCATTTCTCTTCGGGAAATTGAGATTCCCGAGGGGGTCGTTTCTATCGGTAAAAACGCTTTTAACGGATGTACCTCTCTTGTAAGAATAGTTATTCCCGAAAGCGTCACGAGCATAGGCGTTCCCGCATTCAGGGATTCAAGCCCGATCCTTGCAGGAGCTGAGGGCAGCTACTGTCAGCAGTATGCTGAGGAAAACGGAATGGGATTTGAGATCTTAGAGAAAAGCGATGCCGTGAATAAGGGGGATCTGGACGGCGACGGTCGGGTAAACGGCCTTGATTCAAATATCCTGATGAGAGCGATCGCAGGCAGCATCGAGCTTTCACAAAACGGTAAAGCCGCCGCGGATATTGACGGCGATGGAAATATCGCCATTATTGACTCAAACCTCCTCAAGCGAATGCTCGCGGGAGTATAATAAAAAGGACTTGCTTTTGCAAGTCCTTTCAGTTTGTAAATTAAAGTGCTGCCTTGAGGATATCGACGAGATCGCACTTTTCCCAGGGAGCGTCCAGATCCTCACGACCCATGTGGCCGTATGCCGCAAGGTCAGCGTAGATAGGACGTCTGAGTCCGAAGCGCTCGATAATTGCCGCAGGGCGCATATCAACGTTCTCGGAAAGAAGGTCTGCAATTGCACTCTCGCTTATCTTGCCTGTGCCGAAGGTATCAACCATTACGGAAACGGGCTTTGCAACGCCGATAGCATATGCAAGCTGGATCTCGCACTTCTTTGCAAGTCCTGCCGCAACCACGTTCTTTGCAAGGTAGCGGGTCATGTAAGCCGCGCTTCTGTCAACCTTCGTGGGGTCCTTTCCGGAGAAGGCGCCGCCGCCGTGGCGGGAGTAGCCGCCGTAGGTGTCAACGATGATCTTACGTCCCGTAAGACCCGTATCACCTGCAGGTCCGCCGATAACGAAACGGCCTGTGGGGTTGATGTGAAGGATCGTAGCACCGTCCATCATATTGCCTGCAATAGGCTTAATAACGTGCTCTGTAATATCAGCGCGGATCTGCTCAAGGCTGACCTCGGGATCGTGCTGTGTGGAAACGACTACGGTGTCAACTCTTACGGGCTTGTCGTCCTCGTATTCGATGGTAACCTGAGTCTTTCCGTCGGGACGGAGGTAGGGAAGAGTGCCGTTTTTTCTTACCTCTGTAAGAAGCATAGCCATTTTGTGAGCCATGGAGATGGGAAGGGGCATGAGCTCGGGAGTTTCGTCGCAGGCAAAGCCGAACATCATACCCTGGTCGCCTGCACCCGTGTCACCCTTATCGGCATCGCCGGCCTTGGATTCTGCGGAATTGTCAACACCGAGGGCGATGTCTGCAGACTGCTCGTGGATAGAGGTGAGAACACCGCAGGTGTCGCAGTCAAATCCGAATTTTGCGCGGTCGTAGCCGATCTTTCTTACAGCCTCGCGTGCGATTGTGGGAATGTCAACGTAAGCGCTTGTGGTGATCTCGCCCATAACGTTGATAAGTCCGGTAGTTACGAACGTTTCGCAGGCAACGCGCGCCGTGGGATCCTTTTCAATGATGGCGTCAAGGATAGAGTCGGAGATCTTGTCCGAAATTTTATCGGGATGTCCTTCGGTTACGGACTCGGATGTAAAAAGCTTTTTCATTTTATTTCTTACCTTTCGATGTTTTTTTCTTAAATAATTCAGCTATTTTTTTGAAAGCACCTGCTGATTCCTTAACGGTCAGCGGCTCGGGAATATCGTCCTCAGAGGTGATCTCGGGGATGAGGGTATCCTTATCTATAAAGATCTGACCGGGATCGAGCTCATCTGTAATGGGAGGATCGTTTTTATAGAATTCAGTGCTTTTGGGCATATTTTTCTTTTTGAGCTTACGCTCGCAGGACTGCTTCACAAGGGTGTAGACAACGCCAACGGCGGGAACACCGAGAACCATGCCGATAAAGCCGAACAGACCGCTTGCAAGGATAATTGCTATAACGACCCAGATAGGGCTGATTCCGATGGAATCTCCGAGAATATGGGGACCGATGACGTTTCCGTCAAGCTGCTGGATAAGGAACACGAAGATAACGAATACGAGCAGACGTTCGGGAGCAACGATGACTACGATGATGCCGCCGATGATGCCGCCGAAAATAGGTCCGAAGGTGGGTACGATATTCGTAACGCCGATTATCACCGCAAGAAGGGGATAATAGGGCATTTTCAGGATCCAGAGGCAGATGAAAGCAAGAACGCCGATGATGGCGGAGTCGATTATCTTGCCGATAAGGAAGCCGCCGAAGGTCTTGTGGGTATGGCGCGCAAGACGGATGGTGTTGAGATACGCACGTCTTGAAAGGAGGGCAGCAAGGATCTTCTTTCCCTGAGCGCACAGCTTTTCCTTGCTTATAAGGAAATAGATCGCAAGGAAGATACCCATAAGGATATTGATGACCTCGCTGACGATCCTTGATCCTGTGGAAAGGATCTGATCAAAGCTGTCTTTAAAGATCACGAAGGAATTGGAGATAACGCTGCTGAGATCGAAGTTGATCTCGTGATCCTTGAGCATATGCGTAACCGATTCGTATTTTGTGTTTAGGAATATGGGAGAGTACTTAACCGTAAGCTCGTCGGCAAGGGCTTGAAGCTCACCGAGGTAGGTGTTGAGCTTGCTTCCAAGGTCGTTGACGCTTGCCACTGTCTGAGGGATAACTGCATAGGCAAGAACCGCAATAATAGCGATGGCGGTAATGACCGTCAGTATAAGAGAAAGTGCGCGGCGAAGCTTTGAAAGGTCCTTTTTAGCTTTCTTGAAGGCGAAAAGATGCTTTTCGTAGAAGATAAGTATAGGATTGCAAAGATACGCAATTATGAATCCGTATGTAAAGGGCGAAAGTATACCGAAAAACTTTTTCACAGCGTCGGAGACGGCAGAAAAGTTAAGTATACCCATAATGATAAGCGCGGATGAAACGATAACCGCAAGGGAGTAAGCGGCTATAGTTTTATATTTATCGTTGTGACTGAATTTGAACATAGTGCTCCTTTCCGGAATCTTTCATAAAATCACTACTTCTTACATTTTATATTAATAAGACGTGAAGGTCAATAGGGATATTAAAAAAGGAATAAAAAACCTCCCGTCGATGGGAGGAAGGATTGACCCATCATTCAGCCTTTAGCACCTTGCCCGCAGGGTAGGTTGCTGTGCGGTCTCAGGGGCTGTCCCTTGCGCACTCTCTATGGTTTTTTTATTTTACCACGGAAGAGCCCCGATGTCAATGAATGACAAATAAGTTTTTGTTTTATAAGAGCGAAAACAATTTTTTCTAAAATGTACAAAATAAAGCAAAATGTACAATTCCAATGCTTATTGTATTCGAATTTGAAAGTTTGCACAAAAAACGCACTGTAAATTTGTTATATTTTATTCTCAAAATATGCTACATTTTTCGCGGAACAATGGTATAATAATATAAAGTATTCGGGTTGGGGTATTTATGCCGATTTACCCGTTGCAACGGCAATTTTTTCAAGGAGGAAGCACTGTTCAGACAGTGCCGCAGAGCGATGTTAGAGAAAATTTGGGAATACCTTTCACGCCAAATCAAAATAGCATTCAAAAGCGTATTCTTCAACTTCAAGCAGTATTGTTGCTTCTTCGCCGCGATTTTCATCATCCAGCTTTTGTTTGGTATGATGGCTATCTCGTCTACGAACAACAATAAGGTTGCGTATGACCAGATTGCAGAGGAGTATAAGTATCATTACGTTATCCGCAATCTGACACAGGGTCAGTACAATTTCCTTGTGGAATACGGTAAGGATGAGGCATTCACAACAGACCGTAACAGACAGACCTACTATATTCTTTCCGAGGAAGTAGACGGTCTCGGTCCCATCGAAAGATACAACACAGCCGAGCAGAAGTATGAATACGATATATTCATTCGTTTCGGTAAGCTCGACCGTGAGACCGGTGCCATCGCAGATTCTGAGACTGTAAAGAAGTACTGTGAGCGTTTCGAAACGTACTTCGTCTCTAAGCTTGCGTCCCTTGAGCCCGGCTATTCATATCAGAACTTTACAACAGAGAGAACTCTGCTTCTCGAGTACGAGAACAGAGTGGCAGCAAACAACGTTACCTTCTGGGTCATCGCTGCAGTTCTCCTTGTGCTTTCCGTGTTCCTTCTGACCTCTATCTACAATATCAGAATGAACCAGTTTAAGTTTACATACGGCGTATATATGACCTTCGGTGCAGACTTCAAGATGCTGTTTGCTACTGCATTCTGGGAAATGTTTGTAATTATGCTTGCAACGTTTATCCCCGCAGCGCTTGTATCTACTCTGATCGTATTCCTCATCTATCTGCCCTCCGGCTTCGGATTCGCGTTTAACGGATGGATGATCCTCCTGCTGTTTGTATTCAGCTTGCTCGTAGTGCTTATCTCTGTAATCATGCCCATGAGAATTACCTCTATGCGTAATCCCATGTCCCTTATCGTTACAGAGGACAACTCCAACCTCGTTACATCTCCAAGAAAGTCCTTCAACCTTCTTGGCAAGTCCTTCCCCGGACATTACGAGATGTACTCTCTCTGGAGATTCAGAAAGTACAACATTCAGCTTCTTACATCTGCTATCATTTTCTGTGCGCTGTTTATTTGCGGTCTTTACCTTGCAAATATCTACACCACAGACCTTAACTATCCCAGAGCCCAGTATACTCTCGAGATAAACGCAGATAATACGACCTCTGCTTATAACAAGACTCTCAGTGATGCTATCCACGAGATCAACAAAGAATTCAGAACTGAGTTCAAGGAAGACCTTGAGAAGTTTGATTCTGAGGATAGCGAGGAGAAGTTCTCCAAGACCTTCAATGCCATCACGGGTATCGAGTCTACAGGTAACGCTACTCCTAAGGAGGGTGATCTTGACTTCAAGCGCAGCCCTGCTACAGAAGCTAAGTATATGCCTTCATTCATTCTTGTAAACAAAAAGGATATCAAGCCCTTCGCATCCGGCTTCATCGTATACGATAAGGAAGATGCATACTCCAAGTATGACGGCGAGGGCTCCTACAAGGTAACAAACAAGGTAGTATATAAGGCTGTAAATAAGGGTAACATCGATGACCTTCTCGAGTTCCTCAGCCAGTACACAATCGAGGGTGACATAACAAAGATCCTTGAGAGCACTCCCGAAAAGCAGTACGTTATCGTAGGTGACTCTATCTCAAATATCTCTAAGTTCAACTTCGACGTTGGCGACGTAATTGCAGCATCCACAAAGACCGGTCAGGTAACTGACGTAGATGCAAACCTTACAGGTACAACACTTCTCCGTAACCAGATCAGAAACTATGAGTTCTCTTATCAGAACCTCGAGGTATGTGCTGTAATTAAGGACATTCCTTCCGGCAGCGTTCCCGTGTATATGCTTAATGACGTATATACAAAGGTTACAGGAAGAGATGCTACAACAACTAAGCTTAATATCTATACATACGATTCCAAGTACGGTGAAGAGGATGTATTCATGATGAATGACAGCCACATCACCTTCATTGAGAACAAGCTTCGCGACCTCGTAGCTGAGGACGGCAGAAGCAAGATCGGTTCTATCGTCATTACCGACCTCAATCAGCTCGCAGACAACAACATCAAGGAAGATGAGCACTATAACGAGCTTTATATCGCCATCTCCATTCTCATCCTTTGCATTTCACCTATCATCTGGTTCTTCTCTCAGACTCTGTACTACTTCAAGAGAGAGAAGGAGTTCAATATTATCCAGTCCATGGGTGCAAACGGAAGCGACATCAGAAAGATCTACCTCATCGGCGGTCTCAGCATGGCTGTTCTGTCGTTGATAGTAAGTATCATACTCAGTTACCTCGGAAGCTATGCGATGTTCTACGTGTATAACGTATTGGTTCCTAACTTCTCCGGCGAGTATGTCCGTTACACCTTCTACATGCCTTGGTATGCTCTTGTAATCGCAGTAGTAATGTCTGTAGGATGCGGCTTCTTCTCCGCTTACCTGCCCTATAAGAGCTACTTCAAGAACCGCTACTCACTTGAGAACGGCGGCGGCGGTAAGGACGACGAATAATAAGCGGTCCTTGCATCAACAATATTTGAAATAATAAACTAAACCAAACGATAGGACGGAAATCCCGTCAGGAAAGGATTAAATAATGGCTAAAACTGAGTATATGCTTCAGACTGAGAGCGTTATTAAGCAGTATAGACAGTCTGATTCCGTTATTACCGCGGTTAACCGTGCGAATATCAAAATCGAAAAAGGAGAGTTCGTAGCAATCATCGGTTCCTCCGGTTCCGGTAAGTCTACATTCCTCCATATCTGTGCAGGTCTTGACCGTGCAAACGCAGGTCGTATCCTTATCGACGATCAGGATATAACAAAGATGGGCGCAGATGCACTGGGTCGTTTCAGAGGTGAGAAGATGGGCTTTATCTACCAGAAGCACCACCTTATCCCCCAGTTCACAGCTCTTGAGAACATCCTTCTTCCCACAGTAATGTGTAACAAGTCCGATGCTTCTTATCAGGAGTCTCTCCGTGAGCTTGTTGAGTGCCTCGGCCTCTCCGAGCGTCTCCACCACCTCCCCAGCGAGCTTTCCGGTGGTCAGTGTCAGAGAGTAGCGATCGCTCGTGCTCTTATCAATAACCCCCAGATGCTCTTCGCAGACGAGCCTACAGGTAACCTTGACCGTACAAACGCAGACGAGGTTCTCCGCCTGCTCCTCAAGATCCGTGAGACCCGTGGTCAGACCCTTATGATGGTAACTCACGACCTTGATATCGCAGCTAAGGCAGACCGTATCTTCCGTATGGACAACGGCGTTCTCTCCCTTGACCGTGACTATCTCGGCGGCAACAAGAAGACTGTTGACTCCTTCTAATGTAATTAAAACCCCACCGTCAGGTGGGGTTTTTTACTTGACTTATTTCTTTTGTTACGATAAAATATATTATCATAAATTTGATTTGGGACAAGTATAAATAGTATAGATAATAAAGAAGCGGAGAAATTAATGAAGCTCGGAAACTTAGATAAAAAAACCGTAACGATGATAGCCTCGGTGGCCGGGGCTTTCGTTCTCATTTTTGTGGTGATCACGGTCGTTTTGTTGCTGACACTTCAAAACGGAGAGGAACCCTTTGAAGAGCCTGCAGAGAATAAGCCCCTTATAGGTGAGATGAACGGAGTGTGGATCGCGTCTATATCAAATATTGATTTCCCCTCGCGACCTGATCTTACAAAATCAGAGCTGAAGGCGGAGCTTGACAGCATTGTGGAAAATACTGCCGCAGCAGGACTTGATACAATATTTTTTCAGGTGCGCCCAAGCTCCGATGCTCTTTATAAATCAGAGATATTTCCCGTATCGAAATATCTTTCCTCTGAGGGAAAGCTTACTCTTGATTGTCTTGAATATATCATAAAGGCAGCAAAGAAAGAGGGGATAAGCGTTCATGCGTGGATAAATCCGCTGAGAGTGGCTGTCGGCGGAACAACCGATGACCTTCCAAAGGATCACCCTGCAAAAGCAAATCCCTCCTGGTGCCAAAAGTATGCAGACGGAAAGATATATTACGATTGCGGTATTCCCAAGGTGAGGGAGCTTGTAGCCGACGGCATTCGGGAGATAGTTGAAAATTATGACGTGGCAGGCGTTGTGTTTGACGATTATTTCTATCCTTATCCATACTATGAAACTGATGAGGAAGGGAATAAGACGGTTGCCGCCTTTGCTGACGGAGATACCTTCAGTAATTACGGTACCGAATACGACGATATAGGTGATTGGCGCCGCAATAACGTAAATTGCCTTGTCGAGCTTTCGTATAAAACCGTCAAAAAGGAGGATAAGGACTGTCTTTTCGGCGTATCTCCATTCGGTATCTGGAAAAACGGATACGGTGACGAAAGCGGCAGCGCAACGAGAGGCTCCCAATCTTATTTTGATATCTATTGCGATAGCCTTGCCTGGGCTGAGGGCGGATACGTAGATTATATTGCGCCCCAGCTTTATTGGACGGCAGATACCCCCGCGGCATCATATACTGCGCTTACGGAATGGTGGGCTATGTCCCTTGAAGGGACGGGTACTGCGTTTGTCGTGAGTCACGCGGCTTACAGATATGACGAGTGGGAATCGCCCTCAGGTATTATGACCTCTCAGGTTGAAAATGCAAAGGGCTACGACGTTTATCGAGGAAGCATTTTTTACGGGTATGACGAGATCGTCAGAAACAAAGAGGGAATTACCGACGAGCTGAAAAAGCTTTACATTAAAGAATAAAATATCCCCCGTGAACTGCTGGAAATCAGTTGTTTGCGGGGGATAACTATTCTGTTTTGTATCAGTTTTGCATATCTATTGAAAAAATGGAGAAAATATGCTATAATTTATAAAATTTAAATGTAAGAGGAAATAATGGCAAAATATAAGAAAAGATCTTACGGAAAGCTTTCCGCAGGAACGGTAGCGGTCCTTGTGCTTGTCTTCATTGTATTGTACGTTTTCGATGCCATTGGCGGAGCAGGGAATAATTCCATTAGCGGAGACTGCGAATTCCACTTCGTAGACGTAGGTCAGGGAGACTGTGCAATGATAATATCCGAAGAGGCAGTTGTCGTAATTGATGCAGGCCCTCAGGACCACGCAGAAAGCACGGAGAAATATATAAAGAGCTACACAGATACTATCGATTACCTCATTCTGACACATCCCCATGAAGACCATATCGGCGGAG
This sequence comes from Oscillospiraceae bacterium, assembly GCA_015063955.1. Classification (GTDB taxonomy): domain Bacteria; phylum Bacillota; class Clostridia; order Oscillospirales; family CAG-272; genus Avispirillum. Next base: position 20,822 of record SVTD01000025.1, read on the forward strand.
CAGACGAGCTTTTTGAAAGCATCAAGGTAAAGAACGTTCTTCTCAGCGATGCCTATACTGATACGGTCACCTTCACAAAGCTTCTTGATGTGATAGACAAGTCAGGTGCAAACGTTATCGAGGCAAAGGCAGGAGACAGCTATAACGCAGGCGATATTAAGTTTACCGTTCTCGCACCGCTCTCCGAGTTTACCGATCTTAATGACTACAGCGTTGTAACAAAGGTAGAATACGGATCAACAAGCGCCATTATAACGGGAGACGTAGAGCACAATAATGAAAGACTTATGGCGGAGGAATATACCTACTTCGGTCTTCATGCGAACATTTATCAGGTAGCACATCACGGCTCTTCAACTTCAAACCATGAGGACTTTATCGACGCAGTATCACCTGATTTTGCCGTCATCCAGTGCGGCGAGGATAATTCATACGGGCATCCTCATTTTGAAACTATAGATAAGCTTGAGGAGCGTAAGATCCCCTATTACCGCACGGACAAAATGGGGCATATCGTTTTCGTTTCTGACGGTAAGGACGTTTGGCTTGCAGATTAACGGATCTTGTATTTTAGTCTGAGGTTATCTGCGATCATTGCAATAAACTCAGAGTTTGTGGGCTTTCCTCGGTTGTTTTGAATGGTATATCCGAAATAGGAGTTAAGAGTGTCTATATCTCCTCTGTCCCAGGCTACCTCAATGGCGTGGCGAATTGCGCGCTCCACTCTTGACGTTGTGGTGGAATATTTCTTCGCAACGGAGGGGTAAAGCACCTTTGTGACTGAATTTATGATGTCGTTGTCGCTGATGGTCATAAGAATTGCCGTGCGAAGATACTGATACCCCTTGATATGAGCGGGAACACCGATCTGATGAATGATCTTAGTTACCTGAGCTTCAATATCGGGAGGAGCTGCGTTCATTGTTCCTGATGTAATATTCCCGTCAGCGCGTCCTCTGTAGATGGAGCTTATATGATCTGCAAGGCTTGAATAGTCAAGGGGCTTGGGAAGACAGAGCGCGGCACCTGCCCGGGCAGCCTCGATGAAGATGTTCTGATTGGTAACGAGAGAAGCTATGATAAAGGCGGGAGGCTTGTCCTGACCGAGATCAGCTGAGGCGGTCTGCCTTATGAGACCGATGCCGTCAAGCTTTGAAAGCCATACGTCGGCAATAACGATGTCCGGATGGTTTTTGATAATAAAATTAAGGGCTTCCTCTCCGTTGGAAACCTCGTCAACATAGCGATTGCCTGCACGGAGAAGAGCCTCTTTGCAGGCTTTTCTGCTTTCGACATTTTCGTCAGCTATAAGGATTTTAATTTTTTCCATAATTTTGCACTCCATTGATTGGTAATATTTGGTATTACAATATTACCATAAACTGGAAATAAATGCAAGCGATTACCAATTTTAATGTTGTACAAAAATGGCGGATAGAGATTGGTAATATTTGACAAATAGATAAAAAGTTGGAATAGAGAGAAAAATAAAAGAAGTTATGCTTAAATTTAAAAGTATCGGAATTGAAGATTTTCACCTGATAGATAAATATTTCAGCATCCATAAGCTCTGTGAAAACGGTCCCCGCTTTTGCGATTATGCACCGGGAACCGTCAAAATGTGGCATAAGGAATATAAAATGGAGTATGCGATCGAAGGGGATGTAATGTATCTGCGCGCAAGCTACGAGGAAGAGGCGGGAACCTCCTATCTGATGCCTGTGGGAAGATTGGATTCAGATTCGCTGAAGCCTCTTTGTGAGTATATAGAGACTGTAACCGAGGCAACCCTATCCGTTATGCCCGAAGATATGAGGGGGGAAGTGGCAAGGCTTTTCGGTGTTAGTGAGGACAGGATATTTGCAGACCGTGACTGGGCGGATTATATATACTTAAAGGAAGAGTTTTGCTTTCCGTCGGGAAAAAAGCATCACAATTATAAGTATAATCTTAATAAATTTGAAAAGGAGCATCCCGATTATAGGATCGAGCCTCTTGGCCGTAATAACGTCGGCGAAGCTATAGAGTTTTACAGTGCTTACTGTAAGGATAACCCCGAAACGTCTTCTGTGGATGACGCGGAATACAGGGCAACGGTTCCCGTTATCCTTGATCCCGAGCTGTATTCAATGTGCGGAGCTGTGCTCATCGTCGATGGAAGGATAGTTGGCTTAACTCTCGGAGAGGTGTATAAGGACACGGTCATCGTTCATACTGAAAAAGCGCTTAAGGAGATGGCGGGCGCATACCAGACTCTTGCCCGTGGCTTTCAGCTTATGATGCCTGAAAGCGTGAAATATATAAACCGCGAGGAGGATATGGGTCTTTTGGGGCTTCGCCGCTCCAAATTATCCTATTCGCCCCTTAGACTTGATATGAAATACACTCTGTATCTTAAATAAATCGGAGGAAAAAATGGGAAAGCTTGTGTATAAGACCCGCGGAATGACGGATCCCAAGGGTAAGCCGAGGGTATATTTTTGCTGTCATCCCGATGATCTTGCGCTGTTTGACAGTATTTCTGAGGATATTCTGAAAAAGCAAAACTGCTCCGTATGGTATTGGGATGGAGCCCCGGAGGATCCTTGGGAGGATCTGTTTCAGGATCTTTCGGAAATGCAGCTTTTCGTAATGCCAATAACGTCAAAGCTGCTTTGTACGAAAAACCGAGCGCTCGATAAGGAGTTCCCCTTTGCAAAAAAGATGCATATTCCCGTTCTTCCGCTTATGCAGGAAACGGGGCTTCTTGAGATCTTCAACGAAAAATGCGGAAAGATCCAGTATCTTGATAAGCATCGCGTGGATGAAACTGCCATAAGCTTTGAAGAAAAGCTTGACAGGTATCTTTCATCAGTGCTTATCGGCGATGAGCTGGCGGAAAAGATCAGAGCAGCCTTTGATGCTTACGTTTTTCTCAGCTACAGAAAGAAGGACAGAAAGCACGCCAAGGAGCTTATGCGTCTTATTCATAAAAACTCCTTTTGCCGTGATATTGCCATATGGTACGATGAGTTTCTGACTCCCGGCGAGAACTTTAACGATTCAATAAAGTCGGCTCTTGAAAAAAGTCAGCTTTTCGTGCTTACGGTAACGCCAAATCTCATTAATGAAGAGAATTACATAATGACAACGGAGTATCCGATGGCAGTTGATGCGGGAAAGCCTATCCTTCCCGCGGAGCTTGTGGCAACGGACAGAGATATTCTGAAGAAGAAATACGCATCGATTCCCGAGTGTACCAACGCCCGTGACGAAAAAGCGTTGTCGGATGCACTTCTTGAGGCTGTAAAAAAGCTCGCTATCAGGGAGGGAAAGGATTCTCCCGAGCATAATTTCTTTATAGGTCTTGCATATCTTGACGGTATCGACGTTGAGATCGATCACGAGAGGGCGATTTCCCTCATTGAAAGTGCCGCAAATGCTGATGTTCCCGAGGCCTGCGAATGCCTTGTAAACATGTATAAAACGGGAAAGGGTGTTTCGAGAGACTATAAAAAGGCAGCCGTCTGGAAGGGTAAAAAGGTAGAGATATGCAAGGAAATGTTCCTGAAAGAGGGAAGCGAAGAGTCTCACAGGCGGTACTTTTTGGAGCTTATCCACTACGGTGACAGTTATATCGATATTGGGATGGAGTCCTCGGCCGGTGAAGTATTCGAGGAAGCTCTGCGGGTAGTTTGCGATTATTGCAAAAAGTACCCCGGCACGAAGTCAGAACGTGATGCATCTGTTTGCTTTTCAAGGCTCGGCAGCCTGTACTTCAGGATGGGAAGCCTGAAAAAGGCACGGGAGTATATCGAAAAGGATCTTGAAATAAGTGAGCGTCTGGCAAGGGACTGTAGTGATTATTCTGTCAGACAGGAGCTTTCCGTGAGCTATGCGGATTTAGGCAGGATCTGTGAGGCGTCAGGTGATCTTTGGGAGGCGCTTACATATTATAAAAAATGCTACAGCATAAGAGAACAGCTGAGGATCCTCAACGGAAACGGTGATTCTTATGAGGATCTTGCAGAAGCCTGCTCATATATCGGAGACGTATACGACGCATTGGGTGATATAGAAAATGCCCGTGGTTCATATGAAGAAGAAATAACTCTCCTAAAGACCGCTGTCAGCGAGGAGGGTACTCTATATCGAAGAGGAAACCTTGCAACGGCATACAAAAAGCTGGGAACTCTGTATATGAACAACGGTGAGCTTGAGAAAGCAAGGGAGTTCTTTGAAAGGTCCCTTGAGATCAGCACTCAGCTTAAAAATGAATTTGCAACGGTTACAACAAGAAAGCAGAACGCCATCGACCACGCGTGCATAGGTAACGTGTGCCAAAAGGCAGGAGACCTGGCAGGTGCCCGTAAATACTACGAGATATCCCTTGAAATGATGAAGGCGCTTGCAAAGGAAACTGACAGTAACAGCATTATCCGTGAGGTCAGCGTAGGCTGTGATGAGCTGGGCGATCTGTATCAGTCGGAAGGGAAATACAGGGAAGCACGCAGGTATTACGAGGAAGGAAAGCGCATCCGGGAAATACTTGTTAAAAAAACAGACCTGCCGAATTACAGGCGCGATCTTGCGGTAAGCGTTTGCAATCTCGGAGATATTGCCTATGATGAGGACGACTATAGCAGCGCTCGCAGGTATTACAGTGAGTGTATTGCCATAACCGAGGGTATTGAAAAGGAAGTTGACACTATCGAAGCCCGTCACAGCCTTTCCGTAGCATACGAAAGACTTGCAAATATCTGCTTTGAAGAGCAGGATTACGAAGGCGCAAAGAAGTACCGTCTTCTTACCTTGGATATCAGAGAAAAAATAGCAAAGGAGAGCGAGGGGATCTCGTCGCGAACAAGCCTTGCTATCTCCTACGTTAAGGCGGGTGAAGCAGTAAGGGCGCTGGAGGACGACGGTGGCGCATACGAATACTACTGTAAAAGCATAGATATCCTTGAGCGTTGCGCTGAGAGATCTTCGGATATTAACGTCCTGATCTGGCTTTCCTATGCCTACGAAAGAATGGGAAATCTGTATATCGGTCAGATTGACGCAGAAAACGCAGAGATCTATATTCTTAAATGCTATAATATCAGAAAAAAGCTTCTCGATACGTTGCAGACTCCGAAGAGCGTAAAGGATCTTGCATATAGCTGCGATAAGCTTGGAATGATCTATAAAAAGCTGGGCAGTACGGAGAAGGCGAAAGGATTCTATTCGGAATGCATAGAGCTGAGAGAAAAGTACCTGCAGTGGGACGGTGACGCCGATGTAAAAGCGTCTCTTTCCGGAGCATATCACTGGCTTGGAGATATTCTTCGTGAGGAGGGAGATATCCTCGGTGCTCAAAAACATATTGAAAGGGAAGTGGCTCTTTGCGAGGAGATATTTGATAATGACGCTACCGAAGAGAACCTGGACAGCCTCGCCGATACCTACTACGAGGCAGCTTACTTCTATTTTGACGAAAGGCGTCTGGATTATCTGAAAAAGACCTGCGCGGCGTTTGAAAAGCTTTACAGCATAAGCCCGAGAGGGACGAGATATTACGAATGCATGGGCGTTGCAAGGCGGGCAGTTGAAGAAACAGAGCGCATTCTGAAGCCCAAAGGCTTTTTCAAAAAGCTGTTCGGTAAAAAATGAAAGCAGATCAGTATTTGACACGTAATATTTTCTGTGATAAAATGATATATATCAATAAAAAGGAATAATAAGTATGAAGTTCATTGAAACTACCCTTTGGCAGGGCGGAAAAGAGAGATGCGTCACCTTCAGCTACGATGACGGACGGATCGAGGATCGCCGCCTTGTTGAAATGTTTAATAAATACGGCCTCAAAGGAACTTTCCATCTCAATAATCCGGGATTTGAGAAGCATTTTCCTCAGTTTTTGAAAAATCCCGAGTTTGTCAGCCCCGATGAATACAAGACTCTTTACGAGGGCCACGAGATCTCCTGCCATACAGCACAGCACCCCTTTCTCTATTACACACCCGATGAATATATACGCCGCGAGATACGCGAAAACCGCATCTTTCTTGAGGGGATATGCGGCTATCCCGTCCGCGGAATGTCCTATCCCTTTTCAAGCTTTGACGGACGCGTAGCAGAGGTTCTGCGTTCCGAGGGAATGGAGTATTCAAGAACCGTCTCAGCTACAAGCTCCTTCGGTATTCCCTCTGATTTTATGCATTGGGATCCCACCTGCCATCACGCCGCATTTACAAAGGAGCTTTGGGAAAGCTTTATGTCGCCCATGCTTTATAGCTTTATGCGCCTTTTCTACGTGTGGGGACACAGCTATGAATTCTCAAGTGAAGAGCATTGGGCGGCGATGGAGGAGCTTTGCAAAACGGTCAGCGGAGATGATAATATCTGGTATGCGACGAATATTGAGATATACGATTATCTTAAAGCAGTGAGAGCTCTTCGCTTCTCTGCAAACTGCGATCTTGTTTATAATCCCTCCTGCGTCGACGTGTGGATAAAGGCAGACCATAAGCCTGTCTGTATCGGAGCGGGAAAGACGGTGGAGCTGTGAAAAGCCACTTAATAGTTAATTTGCGAGCTTTGTTTATAGGTTTGGTATACGCTGCGTTAACAGTATTCAGCGGATATGCGGCATACATGAGTTTAGCTTTTTTCCTGTATTTTCTTTTTTTGTTATGTTAGCGCTTACGGTGTTCTGGCTTTATATATCACCTTATTATATAAGAATAACAGAGCAAAATGTGACAATCGGCTATATCTTTGGAAGAAAGCTCTTTGCACGCTGGGAAGATATCAGGGAGATACAAACGCATTCGTATAAGTTCTTTTATGATTACAGGTTTGTTCCAATGAGAGGCGGGCAGGATAACTTCCACAGTGGGAGATTTCCCAAAAGCAGAAAGCTCAGAAAGCTTATTGAAAGATATTGGAACGGTATAATTTGATAAAATGAAAACCATCCTGTCAAAGGAAGCGCTCCTTTGATCGGATGGTTTTTTACAAATTCGGTTTTATCGAACTGTACAAATAAAAGGAAACGGTCGCTTTTTTGAAAAAAAGCTCCGCAAAAAACTTCAAAAAACAAAGATAGCGAAAAGGCAAAAGCCAACGCTATACGGGAATAACCCCGAAAATGAACGAGTTCATTTTCGGGGTTTTCCCGCGTTGGCTGGCGCTGTAGGCGCCGCAGGGCTTTGCCCTGCAACTTTTGCCTTGTAAAGTTCAGCTACACCAATAGTTGAAGTTTTTTGAGAGTGCAGAGAACTTTTTTTCTTGAATTGTCAAGTCAAGTGCAACAAAACGCCGGAAAAAAGTTCAAGAGGAGATTTCCAACCAAGGCATTTGCGAGGACGAGTATTTAATTTGAGAGCAAAATCACACAGTTGATCGTCTGAGAA
>SVTD01000026.1 GCA_015063955.1 Oscillospiraceae bacterium
TTCTCAGACAGTTCGCACCCAGGTAGCAACCCTCATCCGTCAGCCTTACGGCTGCCACCTTCCCCCGAATCATGGGGGAAGGACTTACTATGTTCAGCTTCCTACAGTTCGATAAACCCGAATTTATACCCATCCCTTTTCAAAGTTTTTTGGAGTGAGGAGGAAGAAAAAACGATTGAGTATCGTTTTTTCGACGACGTAACTAAAACAAGGAAAGTATCGAGGCGAGTGTATCGAGCCGAAGATAATTGACTATGTTTTTGGAAGATAGAACCTTTTTTTCAAAAAAGGTTTTGCGTCCCCGCCCCCGTCCTCTCCCCGATAAAAACAGTTTTGCCAAAGGCAAAATTGTACCTTTTCTTTTATCTTTTCTTTTTTCTCTCTTCTCTTACAATAATTCCTTCGCAAAGTTCGCAAATTTAACCCTTTTTCTATTGAAAAAACTAACGGAAAAGTATATAATATATGATGTATACCTATAAGAAAAGAGGTTTTTACCTATGAGCAACTACAAAATCGAAACAAAGTGCATTCAGGAAGGCTGGAAGCCTGCAAACGGCGAGCCCCGCGTTCTTCCCATCTATCAGAGCACTACCTATAAATACGAGTCCGGCGAGCATCTCGGAAAGCTCTTCGACCTTACAGCCCCCGGACATATGTACTCCCGTATCTCCAACCCCACAGTCGATTTCGTTGAGAAAAAGATCGCCGCTCTTGAGGGCGGTGTGGGCGCTATGATGGTCTCGAGCGGTCAGGCAGCTTCCACAAGTGCAGTTCTCAACATTGCCTCCTGCGGCGACAACTTCGTTTGCTCTGCGGCAATCTACGGCGGCACGACGAACCTTTTCGCAGTTACCTTCAAGCGTCTCGGCGTTGAGGTACGCTTCGTTACTCCCGGAATGACGGACGACGAGATCAACGCTCTCTTTGACGAGCGCACCCGTCTCGTTTTCGGCGAGACTATCGCAAACCCCGCTCTCGACGTTTTCGATATTGAGCGCTTTGCGGCTATCGCCCACGCCCACAACGTTCCCCTCGTTGTTGACAACACCTTTGCAACACCTATCTTCTGCCGCCCCTTTGAATTCGGAGCTGACATCGTTATCCACTCCACGACCAAGTATATGGACGGCCACGCAACAGTTGTAGGCGGCGTTATCGTTGACTCCGGCAAGTTCGACTGGGCAGCGGCAGGCAAGTACCCCGAGCTTACCACTCCCGACGAGAGCTACCACGGCGTAGTTTACACCGAGCAGTTCGGCGAGGCGGCTTATATCACAAAGGCACGCGTTCAGCTTCTCCGCGACCTGGGCAACTCTCCTCAGCCTATGGCGGCGTTTATTCTCAACCTCGGTCTCGAGACCCTTGCACTCCGTATGGAGCGCCACTTCGAGAACGGCCTTGCAGTTGCAAAGTATCTCGAAAACCACCCAAAGGTTGGCTGGGTAAACTTCCCCGCACTTGAATCCTCTCCCGAGTATGATAAGTGCAAGAAGTATCTCGGCGGAAAGACCTGCGGCGTAGTTTCCTTCGGCGTAAAGGGCGGACGCGAGGCAGCAATGAAGTTTATGGACTCCCTCTCCCTTGCAAATATCGTGGTTCACGTTGCAGATGCACGCACCTGCGTTCTCCATCCCGCATCCACCACACACCGTCAGCTCACAGACGAGCAGCTCGTTAACGCAGGCATCGGCGCAGATCTCGTCCGTATGTCCGTAGGTATCGAGCACATCGACGATATTATCGCAGACATCGAAAACGCACTTTCAAAAGTTGACTGATAAAGGAGGACCTCCCCCTTGCCTATAAAGATCCCAAACGCCTTGCCTGCAACACAGACGTTGCTTGGCGAGAACATATTCGTCATCACGGAGACGAGAGCTGTGACTCAGGACATCCGTCCCTTGAAAATAGCTATCCTCAACCTGATGCCCACTAAGATCACAACGGAAACTCAGCTTGCCCGACTTCTCGGCAACACCCCCCTTCAGGTAGAGCTTGAGCTTCTTCACACAGCCTCCCACGTGGCAAAAAACACCGCCGCCGAGCATATGCTCTCCTTCTACAAGACCTTCGAGGACGTGAAGGACGAGTATTTTGACGGACTTATCATCACCGGTGCCCCCGTTGAGCAGATGCCCTTCGAGGAGGTCACCTACTGGGATGAGCTTTGCCGAATCATGGAGTGGTCAAAGACCCACGTTACAAGCACCTTCCACATCTGCTGGGGCGCTCAGGCAGGTCTTTACTACCACTACGGCATCAAAAAATACCCCCTTGAGGAAAAGCTTTTCGGTATTTTCATGCACGAAAAGGACAGAAAGAGCTCTATCCTCCTCCGCGGCTTTGACGACACCTTCCCCGCGCCTCATTCCCGCCATACCTATATAAAGCGGGAGGATATCGAGGCATGCCCTGAGCTGAAGATCCTTGCTTCAAGCGAAAAGGCGGGGGTTTACGCCATCTCAAACCACGGCGGAAGTCAGGTATTCATTACGGGACACTCCGAATATGACGCCGATACCCTGAAAAAGGAATACCTCCGCGATAAAAACGCGGGCCTTCCCATCAAGGTGCCGGAAAACTACTTCCCCGACGACGACGATACGAAGGAGCCCCTGGTTACATGGCGCAGCCACGCAAACCTCCTCTACTCCAACTGGCTCAACTACTTCGTCTACCAGACCACACCCTACGACCTTTCGACTATGAAGTCAAAGGGAGATAAAAGAGAAGAATGAAAAGAGAAAAGAAAATGAAGATTTTCGCCTTCAGAGGCGAAAATCAACATTAATTTTTCATTCTTCATTATTAATTTTTCATTCAATAAATCTCTTTCCAAAGAAAGGAATCATAAAAATGACTGAACAGCCTCATGCTAAGACCCAGAAATTCTCACTTCACGACGACAAGAATCAGGAGATGCACGCAATAGTTGCGGCAGTATATCAGGCTCTCAGAGAAAAGGGCTACGATCCCATCAACCAGCTGGTTGGCTACATCCTCTCCGAGGACCCCACGTACATCACGAACCACAAGAGCGCAAGAGCCCTCATCTGCCGTATCGACCGCGATGAGCTTATGCGCGAGCTTGTTAAGACCTACCTCGGCATATAATACATCCGAAGGAGACTGCCGTCTTGACTGTTTATAAGCTTCCCGAATGCATAACCGTTCCCTCTCTTCCTGAGGGTGCGGCAATTTGTCTCGGTAATTTTGACGGTGTCCATCTTGGTCATCAGCGCCTTTTTGCGCGCAGCGCGGAAATGAAGGATTCAGGCTGCTGCACATCAAGCTGTGTATGGACCTTTACCGACGTTGCCAAGGCTGACAGCAACGTGCCCTGCCTCACGGATATGAGCGCAAAGCTTGAGCTCTTTTCCGACCTTGGGCTGGACTATGCCGTTTTTGAGGATTTTTCCTCTGTCCGCCATCTGGACTGCCGCGAATTCTTCTCCCGCTACCTTGTAGAAAAGCTCAGGGCAGGGGGCGTTGTCTGCGGCTTCAATTTCAGATTCGGAAAGGGCGGAGAGGGCGACTCAGACCTTCTTACGTCCCTTGCAGAAGAATTTGGCATACGCTCAAGCGTAGTTGACGCGGTCCTTCACAACGGTAACGTGATCTCCTCCTCACTTGTGAGAGAATACGTTACAAAAGGCAATATTTCTGCTGCCCACAGCCTTCTCGGACACCCATTTTCCATAAAATTCCCCGTAGTTCACGGCAATGAGATCGGTAGAACTATCGGTATCCCCACCATAAATCAGTCCTTCCCCGAGGGACATATCATTCCCTGTAAGGGTATCTATGCCTGCTCCTGCTACGTTAACGGCGAGATCTATCTCGGCGTTGCAAACGTAGGCGTCCGCCCCACCGTTGCCTCTGACGGCAGGGTGAACTGCGAGACACATATCATCAATTACTCAGGAGACCTCTACGGTAAGGAGATCAAGGTGGAGTTTTACGAGCGCCTGAGAGAGGAAATGAAATTCGACTCGGTTGACGCTCTGCGCCGCCAGATCAGGATCGATATTTCCGAGTGCCTCGACTATTTTGCCACCGAATACGGAGAATAAAGGCTCGCTTCGCTCGCAGAGAAAAGATAAGAGAGAAAAGAGAATAGAAAATGAAGATTTTCGCCCTTTCGGGGCGAAAATCCTCCATAATTATTCATTATTCACCATTCATCATTCATTAATTCTACCGAAAGGAGACACCGGATGAAAAGACTGAGCGGCAGATTTTTTGCCATCATTCTTGCTGTTGCCCTCACCGTTCCCATGCTTTTGTGGTTGCCGGTGTCGGTAAACGCTCTCGAGGACCCTGAGGTTTCTTATGCATCCTCGGTTTACCTTTATAATCTGGAAAACGAAAAAGCAGTTTATAAGCTGAATGCCGATGAAAAGGTATATCCCACCTCCACGGTAAAGCTTATGACGGGAATCGTTGCTCTGGAAAATCTCAAGGATCGCCTTGACGATACCGTTACCGTAACGGCAGAGATGATGTCCTACGTTTCAGGTAACAATATCGGCCTCAAGACGGGAGAGACCGTCATAATACGTGATATGCTGGGAGCAATGCTCGTTAACGGTGCAAACGATGCGGCTTACGTCCTCGCTCTCACCGTCAGCGAATCCCTTGAGGATTTCGTTCTTCTTATGAATAAGCGCGCAAACGAGCTCGGCGCCCATAACACACACTACACAAACCCCACGGGTATGCACGACGAGGCAATGGTGACTACTGCCGCCGATACTGCCCTCATCGCCCTCCACGCATATAATCTCGAGCAGTTTATGGATTTCGCCGCCCTCCTTCGCTATACCGTTTCCGAAACGAATATGAGCGATGCGATGACGGTCTATAACCGTAACTGTCTCCTCTCCCTCTATTACGAAACCGATTATTACTACAAGGCTGCCCGCGGTATGAACGCAGGAAGCACCTACGAGGGCGGCTATTCCGTGGTTACCACCGCTACAAACGGCGATCTTACATATCTTTGCGTGGTTCTCGGAGCCGAAAAGGTGGAAAATACCATCTACTCGTACGTCAACGCCGCAAATCTTCTCGACTGGGCATTTGAATCCTTCCTTTATCTGGACGTTCTTTCCCCCGAGCAGATAATGTGCGAGATACCCGTAACCCTTGCTACGGGAGTTGACCACGTTACCCTCGTTGCCCGCGATTCCCTCACCGTTTATCTGCCTGCGGATACGGATATAGAAAAGGAGATCACCTTCAGCTGGACCACGAACACCGAGGAGCTGCAGGCGCCCGTTAAAAAGGGAGACCTTGCGGGGCGCGTCACGGTGCTTTATAACGGCGACCCCATCGGCAGCTCAGACCTTATCTCCACCGCAGATATCGAGCGCAGCGATATGCTTTACGGGCTCCATAATATCAGCGAATTTACAAAAAGTAAGTTTTTTATAGCCACCCTTGTCTGCATTGTCGTGTTCTCCGTGGCATACGTTTTCGGTAAAGCCTTCCTCCTGGGGAGACGCCGTAAAAACAGATACCGCTGAGAAGCCTTCGGCAGAGAAAGATACGGTCAGACCATGAAGAAAAAGAATATCATAATACGCATAACAGCCGCAGCTATAGCCGCGGCTTTATGCGCTTTCTGCCTTTTTTCCTGCAGCCCGGGAGGCTCCGATACCCCCGGCGACTGCAACGGCGACGGTAAGGTCAACGCTGTCGACTCCAATTATCTTGCCCGTCTCGTTCTCGGCGAAAGCATCATCCTCTCAAAGGACTGCGCCGATCTTAACGGTGACGGGCTGCAAAACGATGCAGACCGCCGTCTTTTGCGCTCCCTTCTTTCCGGGGAATACCTTTTCGGAGAGCGGTTTTCTGACATATTCCTCAACGGAAAGCCAATAGAAGACTATAAGATAGTTATCGGAAGGGATTGCTCCGATTTTGAAAAATGGACTGCAGAGATCCTTCGGGACACTGTTGAGAGCATGACCGATGCAGAGCTTGAGATCATTGCCGACGATAAGTCCTCCCATGGCCCCGAGATCCTTATCGGAAATACGGTCAGAAAGGAAAGCGCATCCTTTGAGCCTCTCGAAGGGCAGTATCTGTGCTTTTCTCTCGGCGAAAAGATCGTTATAAAGGGCGAGGATTACCTTGTAGGCGGCGGAGCAGGCTACATAATATCAATACTTGAAAATTCCTCCTCCGATTGGAATACCGAGGAGCATATCACCGTTCCCGCAGATGCCGTTTCCAGGGACGTTGAATGGGAGACCCCTGAAAACGTCTTCTACTTTATCGGCGACGGAATGGGACTTAACCATACGAAAATGGCAACGGACCCTGCCTGCATCGTGGAATACGCAGGCGGAGTCATCGAGGCCCCCGATGAAAAAGCAACGGGCATCTTCTGGCCCTCCACCTACGAGCACATCGGTGACGCGGTGACACTGAATATTCAGGCAAGCACCACCGACTCCGCGGCAGGAGCAACCGCACTCTCAACAGGCTATAAGACCCTCAACGGCGCCCTCGGTATGGTGCCCGCAGACCTTGACGGCGACGGGGATGCAAGCGAATTCCGCTCCGTTCAGAACGTCCGCGAGCTTGCAACGATGATGGGAAAGGCAACGGCTGTTATCTCCACGGATAAGATAACCGGCGCCACACCCAACGCTTTCCTTATCCATCATTACACGAGAAAGGACCGCAATATCATCCGCGAGCAGCAAAAGGCGCTGAAAAGCAGCCGTCTTGCCCCAAACTACCTTTGGTGCAGCTACGACAGCGACGAGGTCTTTGCAGAATTCACAAAAGCGGTGGATGAATGCGACGATAACCCCGGCGGCTTCTTCATAATGACTGAGGAAGCAATGATAGATAAATACAGCGAAAAAATGGACTACGATAACGTCATCAGAACGGTGAAAAGACTGAATAAGATGACAGCCTACGCCGCAACGTACGCAATGTGCCACAGAGATACGGTGATCGTTATCACGGCAGACCACGAAACGGGGGGACTGACCCTCGGTGAGGACGGCGTCTGGCGCTGGACCAGCGACGGCGAGCATACCGCCCTGAACGTCCCCGTATTCGCCATGGGCTACGGCACGGAATACTTCCATTCCACCACCCGCGATAATACCGATATTGCAAAATTCATCTTTGAAGCAGTGCAGAAATAAAAAATCCCGTCAGGAAGGGGAGGGGGAACGGTCGCTTTTTTGAAAAAAAGCTCCGCAAAAAACTTCAACAAAACAAAGATAGCGAAAAGGCAAAAGCCAACGCTATACGGGAATAACCCCGAAAATGAACGAGTTCATTTTCGGGGTTTTCCCGCGTTGGCTGGCGCTGTAAGCGCCGCAGGGCTTTGCCCTGCAACTTTTGCCTTGTAAACTTCAGCTACACCAATAGCTCAAAGTTTTTTGGGAGTGCAGAACCTTTTTTTCAAAAAAGGTTTTGCGTCCCCGTCTCCCCTTCACCGATAACCCACTTCAAATAAAGAAGGAATCCGCCCGAGGGCGGATTCCCACATCTTCTTTTCACTCTTCACTCTTCACTCTTCACTTACTTTATGTCCTCTATCACCTTTGCGGGAGGTATATCAAGCTCCTCGGGGTTTCTCAGAAGGTGCTTCATATGCTTGAGGGCGGATGCGTAATAGAATCCGTCACATATACGCTCGTCAAGGGAGAAGGAGATATCTATATACTGCTCCTTATATACCGAGCCATCGGGATTTACCTTATATTCTCTCTTTTTCGCACCGAATGCGATGAACACGGGGCATGTTCCGAAATCGTAGAGATGGTGATAAATGGGCGGTATTCCGAGGGAGCCCATGGAGGTTATGAACATAGAGCAATGGAATGGGCTGACCTTTTCAAGAAAGCGGGGAAGAAGATTGAAATAATCAAGGGTCTTGAGAAGCCAGATGAAAAACTTCAGAAGGAGAGCAGGCACAAAGCTGAGCACTCCCGCCGTGTTGTCAAAATCTCCGCCGGGCTCGTCGCGGTATTCGTTTATTGCATCGTTCAGGGTTTTATAAACGTCCTCCACCGTGGCATCGGGCCGAAAGATCACCTTGAGCACCGTATCGGGAGACTCAAGAGTCATCTCCTTCTTTATCGTAAGAGCAACCTCAACGCTTCTGCGGGTCCAGATACGCTGACCTCTGATAAATCTGTTAAGAGCGGGACGCTGGGAAACGAGGCGTATGTACGCCGCGATGATAACGTGCATCGCTGTCAGATTGGTAAGACCCTCGCTGCGCTTTTTTTTCAGATACTTATCAAGGCTCGTAACGTTAAATCGGTCGGTCATCAGGTTCATGGCGCCTACACGGTTTACCATTATGAAGGGGGTTATTGCCTGCATCGCGGGAACCGTGCGGACTCTGCGCTTATCCTTCTGCTTTTTCTTTTTATCTTTAACAGGCTTTTCGGAATTTTTCATACGATAACCTTTCATTCGTCTAAAAATCGATTCTACGGATATATTATCACATTTAGTTCACTTTGTAAACAATTTATTTCAAAATTGTCAATATTTCTCCTCATTTCGCCTTTATTCATTCTCACTGATGCCGTTTTGATACAAAATACTTGACCTTCTTATAAAAAAATAGTATAATGTCTATGATTAAATGAATAAGTATGCCTAAAAATGAGGTTAAATATGAAGAATAAAGCTTTAACAGTAATACTTGTTATCCTTATGCTCGTGCCCACCGTTGTGGCGATCGTAAACTACGCCATGATGCAGGGCGGCGAGGCGGCAAGCTACAATACGGTAGCAGTTGAGCTTAAGGATTTCAACGGCAATGCCTACACCTTCGAAAGGGATGGCAACAACAGCGAGATGCTGGATTATTTTATTAACGCCATCGCAAATGCAGAAGAGGTATCTGCACTTCCCACGAGCATTGAGATGGGTAATTACTACACCGTAACGATGAAGACCACCGTCGATAATTACGGCTATCAGTTCTACTACACTGTCAACGCTCAGGACTGCTACTGCCGCAACGATACGAAGACCTATAAGCTCTCCGAGAAGGACGCTGAAAAGTTCCTCACAGGCCCCTATGCAGGCTGCCTTTTTGAGAACGGCACAGCCCCCTTAATGACCCTCTCCGGCAACGCCGTTTCTCCCGACTCCGCTATCTGGAAGTTCAAGAACAGCACCGAGGAATACGTTGAGTACGACTGCTCCGCCATCATCAAGGATGAGATGGAAAGCGTTTCCCTCGAGGGCGGTATCTCCATGGATTTCAACCTCCAGCCCGACAGCCTTACGGTAAAGATCGTTGAAAAGGATACGGCAAACGTTCTTCACGACGGCGATTACTCAAAGCTCTACCTTGACGTCCAGAAGGAAACAAAGGTAACCGTTGAGGCTTGCGCAAAGTGGTACGAGGATGCCAACAGAACCTACTACGGCGAGCAGGTATTCAAATTCGATGCAACTCTCGGCGCTCCCGCAGCCTTCCACGCAGGAATTGAAAAGATCATGGTTGGCGAGTTTATCTGCGTAACAGGCTTCAACGTAAACGATCCCTCAAAGGTGACCTTCACCAGCGAGCCCGATATCAACTACACTCCCACCTTCTTCAAGGACGAGAAGACAAGCACCGTAATGGCCCTCGTTCCCTTTAACTGGAACCTTCCCGTAGGTGATTACGCCCTTACATTTGCATACGGCGGCACCACCGAGGTCATTAACGTCACCGTTATCGAAAGAGAAAACGAATTCCTTGACGACCGTCCCATCACGATCCCTCAGTCTATTCTTGAAAATGCGGGCAGCGACGAAAGCCATAACAAGGCCATCGAGGTCCTCCGCGAGATAGCAAAGAAGGCGGGCACAACAAGATACTTCGAGGACGGCGACATTCTCTACTACAGCGATGAAACCGAGGGCGTTACCTTCAAGCACGGCTACGGACATACTCTCACAGTAAAGGGAACAGACGTGAGCCTGCGTAACACCGGCGTTGACTTCATAGCTGCCAAAGATTCCGACGTCGTGGCAAA
Source organism: Oscillospiraceae bacterium (assembly GCA_015063955.1). Taxonomy (GTDB): domain Bacteria; phylum Bacillota; class Clostridia; order Oscillospirales; family CAG-272; genus Avispirillum. The sequence goes on from SVTD01000026.1 coordinate 10,026, forward strand.
CCTCAAGGGTGAGATCGTATACGCCGATCATCTGGATTACAGCGGCTATACCGTATGCATCGACCACGGCTACGGCCTCAAGACCTGGTACGCTCACCTTAACGGAGTTTCCGTCAAGGTTGGCGACGTTGTTGAAAAGGGCGACGTTATCGGAAAGGCAGGCGGTACGGGCTTTACCGACCTTACCGGCTTCCACGTTGGTATGACTATTTTTGATACCCCCATCTGTACGTACGCTATCTGGGATAACGGATGTAACACAAACAAAGAAAAGGGTATCACACTTTACAGCGAAGAATAATCGATCGGGGAGGAGCGAGCCTGCTCCTCCCCTGTTTTATCGGAGATAAATATGAAAATTAACGGACTTTTAAAGCTGACGCTTCTCGATTTTCCCGGATATACAGCCTGCACGGTGTTTTTCGGAGGATGTAATTTCCGCTGTCCCTTCTGCCATAACGCAAGCCTCGTCCGCGGCGAGGGAGAGAATATTACAACAGAGGAGTTTTTTAAATTCCTTTCAAAAAGAGAGGGAATTATTGACGGCGTAGCAGTAACGGGCGGCGAGCCTCTCCTGCAGCCCGAGCTTTCCGGCTTTCTCAGAAGGATCAAGGAAATGGACTTTCTCGTAAAGCTCGATACCAACGGATCCTTCCCCGAAAGGCTGAAGTCCCTCGCCTCCGAGGGACTTTTGGACTACGTTGCGATGGATATAAAATCAAGCCCCGAGGGCTACAGCCGCGCCGCAGGATGCAAGATAGATGCGGAAAAAATACGCGAAAGCGTAGAATTTCTCCTGTCGGGAGCGGTGGATTACGAGTTTCGCACCACCGTTGCAAGGGGCGCAGTCCTTCCCACGGATATGGAGGGCATCGGCGAGCTGATACGTGGCGCCAAGCGCTATTTTCTCCAGGGTTTCGTGGATTCCGGCGACATTCTCGGTGAGGGCGTGGGCCCCTATTCCAAGGAAGAAATGGAAGAAATGCTGGCAACAGTTAAAAAATACGTCCCCACAGCCGAGCTTAGAGGGATATGAAGAAAAATCACCCCGAGAAGGGGTGGTTTTTTTGTTCATATCCGGTTTTGAGGAATTACCTACTTTCTTTAGAAAAAGAAAGCAGCAAAGAAACCTCAAAAAAGACAAAGATATCTAAAAGGCAAAAGCCAACGCTATACGGGAATAACCCCGAAAATGAACGAGTTCATTTTCGGGGTTTTCCCGCGTTGGCCGGCGCTGTAAGCGCCGCAGGGCTTTGCCCTGCAACTTTTGCCTTGTAAACTTCAGCTACACCAATAGTTTGAAGTTTTTTGAGAGTGCCCGCGGACATTCAAAATCGCTTAATTCTTTCGTTACCTTGTCCGCTCTGACTTCGCGTTTTACGCGAAGTCCCATATTTAGTCTGACTTTTTCAAAAAAGTCCTTTACATTAACTCACCGACAAACCCGAATTTATACTCATCCCTTTTTAAAGTTTTTTGGAGTGCAGAACCTTTTTTTCAAAAAAGGTTTTGCGTCCCCCGTCCTCCCCGACAAACCCGAAGTTGGAAGGCGAAAAGAATATTATTGAAAAAACACTTGACTCTCCGATGGATCAAACTGAAACGAACAGGCAACCGAAACGGTTGCCTGTTCGTTTTTTTATTATTCTTCAACTGCCCCTCTCAGCTTTTCAAGAAGCTTTACCAGGGCGAGGGTATCGAGGGCGCAGTAGCGCTCAAGCTCGGAAAGCACCTCGGCACGGTCGGGGAAGGCATCGGGGTCTGCGCACATTGCCGCATAGACCGTGGTCGCCTCCTGTCCGTTATGCACACCCTCGAGACGGGTGTAATCAAGCTCCTCGGAGTCGGGATAAAGAGCGTGGAGCACCGCTTTAAGTGAGCAGGCGCCCTTCATTTTTCCGTCGTAATACCAGCGCTTTTCAAAGGGGCGCATCATATCGAAGAGACGGGAAGCGATATCCCGAAGTCTGTCCCGAAGATCGGGAAAGCTGTCTGCAAGGGTCAGGAGCATCTGCCTTTCAAGCTGCATATTATAGGCTGTAACGCAGGCACCGTCGGGAATATTCTCGCAAAGGGCCTCTGCAATTTTTCTGCGGGGGTCCTGCCCCGGCTCTGCAATACAGCTGATATGTACGAGGGGACTGTCTAAAGACTCCTGCTTATGGAGTGAAAACTGGAAAGCGCAGGGCTCAAAGGGGCGGAGTCCGTCAAAGGGCGGGAAGGGAAGCTGCATTGTCTCGAAATCGAGAAAGCACATGGGATACCAAAGGCCGGAAAGAAATTTTTTAAGGTTTTCGCGGTCAACAAGAGGGGGAGCGTCGTTTTGGTACATCTCTATCTGCTTTTTCTGCAGGGGAGTAAGGCATCCCTCCCGCATCATATCGTCAAAGGAATATTTGCCCTTGCGATAGAGCTTGAATTTCGTTTCGTGGCTGACGCCGCTGACGGAAAAAACGTTATCCTCGGGGAGGCAGGCAAAGCAGGATGCCTTGTTTTCGCAATCGGAGGGGTTAAAGCAGCCGTTGTGGATGGGCTGACGGGGCATTTCGTCCTTGGATATGGCGCTGAGCATATTCTTAGCCCTGCCTGCAACGCCTGAAACGAGAGAGGCTACACGGCTTGAGATATTTTCAAGAAGGAAAAGCTCCCGCTCGTCGCTCTCACCCTTGGTATAGCAGGTATTGAGCTTTACGAAGAACACACGTGAGATCCTGACGCCCCTGGTTGCAAGGATGAACACCTGATAGGATGCATCGTGGCAGACTGTCTGGTGGATGTGGGCGGCGGCGCGGATCATATAAAGAGCGTAGGTGCCGTCGCTGCGGCGCTTTATAAGATCGCAGCGGCAGGAAAGAGAGCCGGAAATAAAGGTGGCTCCCGCAATGTCAAGAGCGCCCTCGGCAATAGCCTTTTCAGTTTCCCGCGCATCCTCCTCCACAGAGGATTCGGGAATACGGCGGATGCCGGAAAGACCTTTCGTATAAAGGTCGGCGGCTTTCTTGTTGTGAAAATGTATAACGTTGCGCTCGGAATAGGGCGAAAGGCTTTCGGGACGGTTTTTGGATATCCACAAAAGCCCGGGGCATCTTATCCCGAGACAGTAATCATTTCTCGTAAGATAATTTTTCATAATTCTGTCCAATACTCAAAGATACGACAATTATACTATATTTGTCCCTGTATTTCAAGTACGAGCGAAAGTTTGTAAGAGGAACTTTTACACAAAGCTGCGTATTGGGTTTGTCGGGGAGGGGACTGGGGATGACGCAAAGAACTTTTTTGGAAAAAAGTTCTCTGCACTCTCAAAAAACTTTGAACTATTGGTGTAGCTGAAGTTTACAAGGCAAAAGTTGCAGGGCAAAGCCCTGCGGCGCTTACAGCGCCAGCCAACGCTTTAGGGTAAAAAACCGAAAATAAACTTGTTCATTTTCGGTTTTTTACCCTAAAGCGTTGCTTTTGCCTTTTAGATATCTTTGTCTTTTTTGAGATTTCTTTGCTACTTTCTTTTTCTAAAGAAAGTAGGTTCCCCCCCTATAAACCCGAATTTGAAGAATGGTTCGCGTGCAGATGGACGGACGACCAATGGTCGCCCCTACGACAATGTTAGTCCGTAAACTGTTCGACAAACCCAAATTTATACCCATCCCTTTTCAAAGTTTTTTGGAGTGAGGAGGAAGAAAAAACGATTGAGTATCGTTTTTTCGACGACGTAACTAAAACAAGGAAAGTATCGAGGCGAGTGTATCGAGCCGAAGATAATTGACTATGTTTTAGGAAGATAGAACCTTTTTTTCAAAAAAGGTTTTGCGTCCCCGTCCCCCTCACCGACAAACCCGAATTTGAAGGCGCAAAACTTGCTGCACGCAGGCGAAGGTTCGGTCGTATGGTTCAGCAAAATTAAAAGCACCCGTAAAGGGTGCTTTTAATTTGGTGGGCCATCAAGGACTCGAACCTTGGACCGACCGGTTATGAGCCGGTAGCTCTAACCAACTGAGCTAATGGCCCGCATTCGCGGTACTATTCATATTACCACAACCTTTCCCGTTTGTCAACGGTTTTTTTCGCAAAGTCTTCTCTCTATTCCGATATTTTGAGCCCTTTTTTCTCCGTGGCAATTGGGAATGCGAAAAAACAAGCTCTTCGTTACGTTCATCATCCCATTTCCTATTCACGGGAAAGCAGGATTTTTTCAAAAAACCTATGTTTTCCACGGGAAAAATTATTGTGTTTTCTTGACTGTCAGCCCTATATGATATATAATTATTATGTATAAAAATATAATCGGCTAATATGTCGATATGAGGAAATTACATTATTTTTTTACGAATCTACTGTTTTTTAAGAAAGGCTTTATCATTATGGCAACAAAGAAAAAACCGGCAGCGGCTCCCGTTGCGGCAGTTACCCCCGAGGATAAGAAAAAGGCTCTTGACACAGCTATTTCCCAGATGGAAAAGCGCTTCGGCAAGGGCACTATCATCAAGATGGGCGAAAACCCCAATATGAACGTTTCCGCAGTTTCCACGGGAAGCGTTGGACTTGACATGGCTCTCGGCGTAGGCGGTGTTCCCCGCGGAAGGATCATTGAAATCTACGGTCCTGAGTCCAGCGGTAAGACCACCGTTGCTCTCCACTGCGTTGCAGAGGTGCAGAAGCTTGGCGGCGAGGCGGCTTATATTGACGCAGAGCACGCTCTCGACCCCGTTTACGCAAAGAACCTCGGCGTAAATATCGACAATCTTCTCGTTTCCCAGCCCGACTCCGGTGAGCAGGCTCTTGAGGTCTGCGAGGCTCTCGTTCGCAGCGGCGCTATCGACATCGTTGTAATCGACTCCGTTGCGGCTCTCGTTCCTCAGCAGGAGATCGAGGGCGATATGGGCGCATCCCACGTAGGTCTTCAGGCACGTCTTATGTCTCAGGCACTCCGTAAGCTCAACGGTGCGGCGGCAAAGACAAACTGTATCGTTATCTTTATCAACCAGCTCCGTGAGAAGGTCGGCGTGGTTTACGGCAACCCCGAGACCACCACAGGCGGCCGCGCGCTGAAATTCTACGCATCCGTCCGTCTTGACCTTCGTAAGACCGAGGCTCTCAAGTCCGGCAGCGAGACCTACGGTAACCGCGTTAAGTGTAAGGTAGTAAAGAACAAGGTAGCTCCCCCCTTCAAGGTGGCGGAATTTGATATTCTCTTCGGCACGGGTATCTCCAAGTCCGGCGAGATCATCGACACGGGCACAGAGCTTGGAATCATCGAAAAGAGCGGCTCCTGGTTCTCATACAACGGCGAGCGTCTCGGTCAGGGACGCGACAACGCAAGAAAGCTTATCGAGAGCGACGAGGCACTTTGCGCTGAGATCGAGGCAAAGATCAAGGCGGCTCTCCAGAACAGCGATTCCGACGCCGTAGAGGCAGATCTTGACGAGGACGATCTCGACATCAGAATGCTCGACCTCGATCTTGACGAGGAGTAAAAGATCTGAAAAACAGCTTCAAATTCGGATTTATAGGAATGGTTTACCTACTTTCTTTAGAAAAAGAAAGTAGCAAAGAAACCTCAAAAAAGACAAAGATAGCGAAAAGGCAAAAGCCAACGCTTTAGGGGAAAAACCGAAAATGAACAAGTTTATTTTCGTGTATTTCCCGCGTTGGCTGGTGCTGTAAGCGCCGCAGGGCTTTGCCTTGCAAAGTTCAGCTATACCAATAGTATAAAGTTTTTTGGAGTGCCCGCGGACATTCAAAATCGCTTAATTCTTTCGTTACCTTGTCCGCTCTTACTTCGCGTTTTACGCGAAGTCCCATATCTAGTCTGACTTTTTCAAAAAAGGTTTTGCGAAACCCCCCCCGACAAACTGAAATCTGAAGCACAAACTATTAAAAATAAACGGAGAAATATCCCTTGAAATGTAACAGTATAGCGTTCTCCAATTTCCGTAACGTTGAAAGTGAAACTTGTCAGTTTTCCGACGGCGTTAACGTGCTTTGGGGAAAGAACGCACAGGGAAAATCGAATATACTTGAGGGGATCTATTTCTTCGCCCGCGGCCGCTCCTTCCGAGGAGCTGCAGAAAAGGACATGATCCGCTTCGGCGAGAGCGCCGCAACTCTCTCACTTGATTTTTTGAAGGAGGGAGACCGCTACCCTATCTCCCTCTCTGCTAATATCCAAAAGGACGCGCGTAAGATACTTTACCGCAACGGCGCCCGTCTTACAGGGTCAAAGGAGATGATGGGCTCCTTTCGGGCAGTTCTTTTCTGCCCCGCCCACCTCACACTCGTCAGCGGAGGGCCCGCACTTCGCCGAAGCTTTATGGATATAGCCCTCTCTCAGCTTTATCCCGCCTATCTTGACAGCCTTTCCCGCTACAACCGCGCTCTCCTTCAAAGGAACGCCCTTATAAAAAAGGCACAGGGTACAGGGAAGTCTGCCTTCGATACCATGATCTGGGATACGTATGCCGAGCAGATGGCAGTCTTTGGCTCAGATATCTTCGCAAGACGTCTTGAATATATGGAAAAGCTTTCCGCGTCCATCGAGGAGCTTTTCTCTGAAATGACTGACGGGCGTGAAAAGCCATCCCTTTCCTACCGCTCCTCAGCCCTCGGCGAGGGAGAGGATGCCCGCGAGGCAGGAAAATCAAGGCTGTACGAGGCGCTGACAGCTAATATCGACCGCGAGATAATCGCAGGCTCTACCCTTTACGGAATCCATAAGGACGATATTGCGGTACGGCTTAACGGCAAGGACGCCAAAATATACGCCTCTCAGGGTCAGCAGAGAAGCCTTGCCCTTTCAATGAAGCTTGCTGAGGGCGAATTGTCAAAGAAGATAAGCGGAGAATATCCCGTTTTTCTCCTTGACGACGTACTGTCTGAGCTTGACGGCGACCGCCGTGCCTTTATTCTTCGAAATCTTACGGACAGACAGCTTATAGTCACCTCCTGCGAGCCGGATATATTCCGCTCCATGGACTCAGGCGCCAGACTTATCGAAATATCGGGCGGCACCGTAGCGGAGGTGTGTGACGGATGATCTTTTACAGAGTTACGAGGGTTTGCGACACCCCCTCGGGCATATACTGCGATTTCACCCCCGAAAACGAGTGCGGCGAGAGCGGCGAGGCAATAAATCTCTTAGTTCCCATATCCTCATATTACGATGCCCATCTGAGAGAAGGCAAGGTAATATCCGACGAGTGCTTCGAGGAGATCTACGAGCTGTCAGGCATCGCCGAGGCACAAAAAAAGGCCGAATGGATCCTTTCCGGCGGCGATCACTCAAAAAAGCAGCTCGTTTTAAAGCTCGTTCGTGCCGATATTGACCGTAGGTATGCCGAAAAAGCAGCACTTTTGATGGAAGAGCGTGGCTTTATCGACGAATACAGCCAGGCTGAACGGATCGCCAAGGGCTATTGCCGCCGTAAGTATTGGGGCAAAAAGAGGATCACGGCAGAGCTTATGGCAAAGGGCTATGAAAGAGACGCCGTTTTTGCGGCTGTAGCCTTTATCACCCCGGAGGAGTATAAAAGCTCCCTTCTGACAGTTATCGAAAGAAAATATCCCACCCCTCCCGAGGATAAAAGGGAAAAGGACAGGCGGATCGCCGCCCTCATCCGCCTCGGCTACTCCATTTCGGAGATATCGGAGGCGTTTCGGGAGAGTTATAAATAAAAAACATTAACGGTAAACGTCATGTAGGGACCGGCGTCCTCGACGGTCCGAGCACAGACAAAACGATACGCTGTTAATATTATTTGGTTCACGGACCGTCGTAGGGGTTCCCCGAAAGTGAGCCTGCGAGCTTTTGGGGGTTCCCGTCGGGGACGCCGGTCCCTACAATACACCAATTACGTCCATCTTCAAATCCCTATTTATCCCCTTTTTAAAGTTTTTTGCGGAGCTTTTTTTCAAAAAAGCGACCGTAACCCCTAAGGAGACTGCTATGAACAGAAAGAATTTCAAGGTCGGCTTTGTATCTCTCGGATGCGCAAAGAATCTTTGCGATACGGAGATAATGCTTCACCACGTTATGGAGGCAGGCTATCAGCTTACTCCCGAGGAAACAGAGGCTGACTGTATCATTATAAACACCTGCGCCTTTATCGAGAGCGCAAAGCGCGAATCCATCGACTCCATTCTCGACATCGCATGGCTCAAGGCCCACAACGGCCTCAAGGGCATCGTTGTATGCGGCTGTCTTTCCGAGCGCTACCGCGAGGAGCTTCTCTCAGAGCTTCCCGAGATCGATGCGGTAATCGGCGTTGGCTCTATCCACAATATCGTTGAAGCCGTTGACAGCGTATTTGAAAAGTCCAAAAAGAAGTACGTCTCCTTCGAGGACAAGGAAGCCCTCGCTCTCGGCGGTGACAGGATCATCACCACGGGGGAGGTATACGCCTACATAAAGATCGCAGAGGGCTGCAACAACCGCTGCACCTACTGCGCTATCCCCTCTATCCGCGGCAATCTCCGCTCAAGAACTATAGAGGATATAGTAGAAGAGGCGAAGGGCCTTGACGAAATGGGTATCCGCGAGCTTGTGGTTATCGCTCAGGACACCTCCGTTTACGGTCTTGACATCTACGGCGAGTATGCGCTCCCGAAGCTCCTTCGCGCAATCACAGATAACACCTCCATCCCCTGGATCCGCGTGCTTTACTGCTACCCCGACAAGATAACCGACGAGCTTATCGCCGAAATGCGCGACAATCCCCGCATCGTTCACTATCTTGACCTTCCCATTCAGCATATTTCCGATAAAATGCTCAAGGCTATGAACCGCCACGGCGACCGTGCCTGCATCGAGGACGCTATTGCCCGTCTTCGCCGCGAGATTCCCGACGTTGTTCTTCGCTCCACAGCCATCGTTGGCTTCCCCGGCGAGACTGAGGAGGACTTCGAGGAGCTTTGCCGGTTTATTAAGGACGTTAAATTCGAGCGCTTCGGCGCATTTACATACTCCCGCGAGGAGGGAACTGCGGCATACGACTTTGAAGATCAGATCGACGAGCAGACAAAGCAGGACCGTCTTGATATTCTTATGCGCGCCCAGCTTGACAACTCCGAGGCTTATAACGAAAAGCTCGTAGGCAAGGTGCTCCACGTTCTTTGCGAAAGCTTTGACCCCGTTTCCGAGGCTTACGTGGGACGAAGCTACCGCGATGCCGTTGATATTGACGGAAAGGTATGGTTTACCTCCCACCGTCCCGTTGCCGAGGGCGAATTCGTTGACGTTCGCATAACTGAGGCTATGGACTACGATCTCGTTGGCGAAACTATAGTATGATAGAGCTTTCAACCCTTTTTTCGGGCTCCAGCGGCAATTCCACCCTTATAAGGACTGAATCCACGGCAATTCTCATCGATGCCGGCAGAAACTGCAAGGCAGTTTGCGAATCTCTCGGAAAGCTTCATATGTCACTTTCCGATATTTCTGCCATCTTCGTCACCCACGAGCATTCCGACCACATTTCAGCCCTTGACGTTATGATGAGAAAGCGCCCTATCCCAATCCACGTAACGGAGCCAAGCGCCCGTGAGCTTTGCAAAAAGAAAAGCGCCGCCGAGTGCGCCGTTATCCACCGTGAGCTTTCCTATGAGGTGAAGGTTGGCGACCTGACCGTCACATCCTTTCCCCTGCCTCACGACAGCGCCGCCCACGTTGGCTACGTTGTCAGATGCGACGACGGCGACTGCGCAGGAGTTGCAACTGACATGGGATACCCCACACAGATGTGCTTTGACAACCTCAAGTGCTGCCGTCAGGCAGTTCTCGAGGCAAATCACGACCCGAAAATGCTTGCAAACGGCCCCTATCCCCGCTATCTCAAGGAAAGGATCCGCTCAAAGCGCGGACATCTTTCAAACGAAGAGTGCGCACAGCTCATTCTCGGACTTTGCGAATGCGGAATGGAAAAAATAATGCTTGCCCACCTGAGCCTTGACAATAACACTCCCGATTGCGCAAGAGATACTATTAAAGACAGTCTTGAAGCCTACGGAATGAGCGATAAGGTCACCCTCAAGGTAGCCTGGCGCGACGGACCGAGAACGCTTTGAAAAGGATTTGCAAAACCTTTTTTGAAAAAAAGGTTCTGCACTCCAAAAAACTTCAAAAAGGAGTTTTTTATATAAAGTTTTCGTCCACCTTTTTCAAAAGGTGGCGGTTTCTTAAGGCAGCGCCTTAAGTCGCCTCCGCAGAGGCGAAACACCTTTTGCCGCACAGCGGGGGTTCGGGGGTGCATCCCCCGATTCACTAATAATTCAAACAAAATCAAATTTATACTATGTTAAAAATCAAATTTATCACCGTCGGCAGCCTTGCGGAAAGACATTGGCGCGAGGCTTGCGACGAATACAAAAAGCGACTTTCTCTAACCTGCAAGGTTGAGGACTGCGAGCTGAAGGAAACAAAAATTGCAAAAAATCCCACAGACGGAGATATTGCAAAGGTTCTTGAGGACGAGGCAGACCGCATCCTTGCCCAGATCCCTCAGAGAGCCTATACGGTCGCCCTTTGCATCGAGGGAAAGCAGCTCTCCTCAGAGGAGCTTGCATCCCTCCTTGATTCCAAGGCGACGGAGGGTTATTCCGATATCTGCTTTATCATCGGCTCCTCCCACGGGCTTTCCGACAGGGTAAAGAAAGCGGCAAACCACAGAATGTCCATGTCCCGTCTCACGTTCCCCCATCAGCTTGCCCGTGTTATGCTTTTTGAAGCAGTTTATCGGGCAGGCGAGATCAACAGAGGTACGAAATACCATAAATAAAGGTGACCCCATTGAAACTATCCGAACTTATAAAGCTCCATATCGTAAAGCGTTTACCGGCGGTGCTTGCGGCGGTTTTTATAACTGCGCTCTTTTCTCTTTACTATATCGGTATCCTGGACTTTTCCTTTATCGAGCGGCCTGAGAACTGGAAGGATAATCTTTCAAGCTTTGCAGAGCTTTTTTCAGAAAAAAAGCCCGAGGCTGATACCCCCTCCGAGGACGCACCCGACATTGACACTCCTGCGCCTCCCGTAACGGATGAGCCCGATAAGACTCCCCCAAAGCCCCAGAGGCCCCAGGACGGCACTCCTGTAACACCACAGCTTCCAACCTTCTCCACCGTAGGAGAAATGAAGGAGCAGGGCTACTATCTTTCCGATAAGGTGTACGATGAAAGCTGCATTTTCGCAAAGCTTACCCCCGAATATGCCTGGCCTGCGGATTTTACCTACTCCTGGAAGGCATACGATAAGGAGGTCGTTACCCGTTACGAGGACGGAACTGAATCTACGGTTGATACCGTCCGTTATTCCGGCGAGAGAGCAGCACTTGAGCTCTATATGGGCTATATTATCTACGATAACGACGGCGAGCTTTTCCTCATAGGCCCCGACGGCGCGGTGCTCACAAAGTACAGCGACACGGAGTTTATCCCCGCATACACCAGAGACCTTGAGGGAAGACCCCTTTTCTATAAAAAAACCACCTACACCGAAAAATATCCCACCGTTCTCGGTAAGGAAAACGAGGACGGCGAGCGTGAGTGGGAAAAAACTGCAGATCTTAAGATCAACGACCGTGTTTATTACTACCTTGCATCAGACGGAAAAACCTTTAAAAAGTCTGATTACAACGATGCCACCGACAACCGCGGTCTTTATTTCGATTATCCCTCATATTACGGCTCTACTCAGTCGAAATACTCACGTTATTACCTTAATACCACGAAATTCTTCACAGATCTGGAGGGTAAGACCTCCGTTATCGACGATATGAGATGGGCTTACTCCAAGGATAAGCTCGATCTCTCCCTTTTCAAATTCGATAAGGATGGCCTTCTTATTACAGATGAAGAGCCTGCTGAGGGCGAGGAGCCAAAGACCAAGGAAAGCCTTTTCCCCTACACAATGGCTTACAATTATTCCGAGCAGTACGCCACCGTTTTCATGGATATCGACTGGTCCTACGATCACGATATGGAGCACGACGGTATTGACGAGATGAAGACCTATGAAATGACCACAAACGAGCTTCGCGTTGTTAACGAGGCGGGCAAGGTCATGTTTGAATCAAGGAAGAACTTTTTCTCAGATCTTAGCTGGACTGCCCACGAAAAGTTCACAAGGCCCTTGCTTTCAGGTATCGATTCTCTGGGCAGCTACTATTTTGACCACGGACTTATGAGAATGCACGTACAGACCTGGGACTGCTACTATCAGGCACAGTTCGATACCGTAAAGATCGTAACTGACGAGGACGTTCTTGTCCGCCCGAGCGGTGAGATATTCTCACTTCCTACAGGATATAACCTCATTTCCTACTCCGACGGAGTTATGCTCCTGGAAAAGGACGGAAATTACGGCTATATGAACTATCTTTCCAACTGGATACGCGATCCCTCTATGACAGATGCAAGGCCATTTCTTGAGGGTGTGGCAGTTTGCAAAAATACCGAGGGCTATTACGGCGTTATTGACACGGACGGAAATACGGTCATCCCCTTTAACTATCAGTACATTTCCAATATATCCGGCGCAACCCTTGTCGCGTACAGCGAAACGGGCGGCTGGACAGTTTATCAGAAGCTTACAAAATAAAGGAATCTTATGTCACAGTACAGTTTTGACGTAATAGTAGTGGGCGCAGGACACGCAGGAATCGAAGCGGCTCTTGCCACAGCCCGCACGGGTCTGAAAACCGCCCTTTTTACCATCAGCCTTGATTCAGTAGCAAATATGCCCTGTAATCCCTCTATAGGTGGTACAGGAAAAGGACATCTTGTATTTGAAATTGACGCTCTTGGCGGTGAAATGGGCTATCAGGCAGACAGAGTAACGATCCAGTCACGAACCCTGAACACAGGAAAGGGTGCTGCAGTCCGCTCCAAAAGAGTACAGGCAGACAGACAGCTCTATTCAAAAAATATGAAGGAGCTTCTGGAAAAGGAGGAGAATCTCTACCTCATTCAGGCTGAGATCGGTGATATTCTTATTGATACCTCCTCAGAAAAAAAGAAAGTATGCGGCGTTCGCGCTTTTCCCGGCGGTGAATATACTGCAAAGGCAGTTATCCTCTCCACAGGCACCTATCTCGGAGGACTTACCCACGTCGGCGACGTTACCCGCCGCTCAGGCCCTGACGGACTTTTGCCTGCCGAGGGACTTACCGGAAAGCTTGAGGCTATGGGCATCCGGCTTATGCGCTTCAAAACGGGAACCCCTCCTCGTATAAGACGTGACTCAATCAACTTCGATATCCTTGAAAGACAGGACGGAGAAGAGGTAATCACACCATTTTCTTACAGAACTGACAGAATTTACCTTAACGGCATAGATCAGCTTCCTTGCTATATTACGTATACTAACAGCGAGACTCACAAAATCATCCGCGATAATCTTTACCGCTCACCCCTTTATTCGGGACAGATCCACGGAACAGGCCCCAGATATTGCCCGTCTATTGAGGATAAGGTGGTCAGATTTGCAGAAAAGGAGCGTCACCAGCTCTTTGCAGAGCCTATGGGACTGAATACTGAGGAAATATACCTTCAAGGCTTTTCCTCGTCTCTCCCCGCAGACGTCCAGTATAAAATGCTCAGAAGCCTCAGGGGATTTGAAAACGCAGAGATCATGAGATATGCATACGCCATTGAATACGACTGCGTAGATCCCACTCAGCTTTATCCCACCCTTGAATTTAAAGAGATGGAGGGTCTCTATGGTGCAGGTCAGTTCAACGGCTCCTCAGGCTACGAGGAGGCGGCAGCCCAGGGACTTATTGCAGGAATCAACGCTTCCTGCAAAATCCGCGGGCTTGAACCCGTAATTCTTCCCAGATACACCTCTTATATAGGTACTCTTATCGATGACCTGGTAACAAAGGGAACAAATGAGCCATACCGTATTATGACGAGCCGAAGCGAATACAGACTTCTTCTTCGTCAGGATAACGCAGACAGAAGACTTACGGAGTTTGCAAGGCAGGCAGGACTTATCGACGACGAGCGCTACGCATCATTTTGTGAAAAGATGCGAATGGAAAAGGATGAAACAGAAAGACTTTGTACCCTGAACGTTTCTCCCACCTCTGCAAACGACGTACTGAGATCCCTTGGACAGACTGAGATCACAAACGGCGCGAAAATGGCAGATCTTTTGAGAAGACCGGGAATCTCCTATAACGATCTTGCACCCATAGACGTTTTCCGACCTAAGCTTCCCGAAGCCGTTATTGAAACCGTAGAAACGGAGATCAAATACGAGGGATATATCAAGCGCCAGCTCACCGAAGCTGAAAAGCAGAAAAAGATCGAATCAAGACTTCTGCCCGAGGATATAGATTATTCAAAGATCAAGGGACTCCGTCTTGAAGCGGCACAGAAGCTTGCAGAAATAAGACCTGCATCTCTCGGGCAGGCTGCAAGAATTTCCGGAGTTAATCCTGCAGATATTTCTGTGCTCGTTATTTATCTTTCAATGAAACCCGAAGACAACTGAATGTTTCACGTGAAACATTTTCTGATACGACAAAAGAATTGTTTCACGTGAAACAAATTGTGCTACAAATAGTAAATACAATAAAGGAAATAATAAAATGGCCAAATACAGAAGAGACAGAGTAAACGACGCAGTTGCACTTGAAATGGTCAGCATCCTCAGAAACGTGAAGGATCCCAGAGTATCAGGTGCATTTATAAGCGTAACCGGTGCTGACGTAACACCTGACTTTAAATATGCAAAGATCTACTATTCAGTTCTTGGAATAGACGACGATCCCGAAGAAGCAAAGGAAATCGCAAAGGGCCTCAAAAGTGCCCAGGGATTTATCAGAAGCCAGCTTGCAAAAACTCTTAACCTGAGAGTTACACCCGAGCTTACGTTTATTCCCGATGAATCAATGAAGCGCGGAGTAGAGATCGCCGCAATGATAAACAACCTCGAATTTGCAGACGAAGAGGAAGAGATCGATGAATAATGCACAGTATAAGGCTTTAACGGCAGCCGATTGTGCAAGCAAGCTGAGATCTTTTGCAAATGAAGGTAAAAAAATTCTTATCATAGCCCACAGAAACCCGGACGGGGACGCTGTGGGTTCAGCTTTTGCGCTTAAAATGATCTATGAAGCACTTGGAGGCGGTGCAGACTGCGCCTGCTCAAATAAGGTGCCAGAGTATCTCAGCTTCCTCGGATTCGGGAAAAATGAGATGATAAACGAAGTAAATAAGGAATACGATGCGTATATTACGGTAGATACGGCGTCTCCGTCCCAGTTCGGCGATCTCGAATATCTCTGTGAGAAAACAGATTTTGCAATAGATCACCACGCAAGCTGTACTGAATACAGCGATTCCTACAGAGAAGGAACTGCCAGCGCCGCAGGAGAGCTGATATTCGAAATATACGAATATCTGAAGGAATCCGAAGCTATTCCCGAGATCCCCGACGTTGCAAGGCTTATATATGCCGCAATTACCGCTGATTCAGGCTCCTTCAAATACTCAAATACCACAGAAAACACACATCTTATAGCCGCAAAACTCATAAAAATCATAAATTCCGATAAAAACGGCATAAATACGGCGGAGATCGCACGACTTATCCACGATTCCAAAAGCCTCAATGATCTGAAAGCAAAAAAGCTTTGCATAGAAAATTTAAGGCTCACAAATGACAAAAAGATCGCTTACGTGTGTATCGAGAACGTCGAAATGGAAAAGGAAGGTCTGTCAGAAGAGGATTTCGGCTCATCCGTAGACGTACCGAGATCAATAGAAGGAGTTCTTTGTGCCTTCGTCCTTAAAGAAGGGAAAAGTACTGAGAAAGAAAAGCTCTACAGAATATCAGCAAGATCAAATTGCAGTGTAGACGTTGCCGCGATATGCAAAAAATTCGGCGGAGGCGGTCACGCAAAGGCTGCAGGCGGAAGCATAACGGCAGAAAATGCAGAAAAAGCCGTCAATGCTGTGCTGGCAGAGTTCGAAAAGGCGGTAAATTCATAAAATAAGGTAAAATTATGAGCAGAAAAGATAAAATCGATATAGCAACGGGCGTTATCGTAATAAACAAGCACGAGGGAGTAACAAGCCACAGAATAGTTCAAATACTACGCCGTCTTTACGATACACCGAGGATCGGGCACACAGGAACCCTTGATCCAATGGCAACGGGCGTTTTACCCATACTGGTAGGACGGGCAGTTAAGGCTTCTGATTTTTTAGTTAGTGAGGATAAGGAATATATTGCAGAAATGACCCTTGGTATAACCTCGGATACCGACGACATAACGGGCGAAATTCTTACAAAAAGTGAAAATATACCGAAAGAAAACGAGGTTTTTGCGGCAATTATGTCCTTTATCGGTGAGATTGAGCAGATCCCGCCTATGTACAGCGCCATAAAGGTCGGCGGAAAGAAGCTGGTTGACCTTGCGAGAGAAGGAATTACAGTAGAAAGAAAATCCAGAAAAGTTAAGATAAACAGTATCGAAGCTGAAAAGATCAGCGAAAACGTATACAAATTAAAGGTTTCCTGCTCAAAGGGTACGTATATCAGAACTCTTTGCCACGACATCGGTGAAAAGCTTGGCTGCGGAGCCGTTATGAGCGCTCTTGAAAGAACAAGATCCGGAGGCTTTACACTCAGCGACTCACATACGGTGGAGGAGCTAGAAAATCTTTCAATAGAAGAAAGGGCAGAGCTGGTTATGCCTACTGAGGAGCTGTTTTCAGACTGTCCCGAGATAAACGTAAACGATTTTTACGCAAAGCTTATAAGAGGCGGTACGGAGTTGTACCAAAAAAAGCTTAATACTGCTATAAAAACAGGCAGTTATGTAAGAATTAAACACAACAATGTGTTCATCGCTCTCGGTCAGGTTGCAGATTTCGAAGGTGGAAGCGCAGTCCGTCCCGTAAAATTATTCGTGCTGTGAGGTAATTATAACAATGTTACGCGATTTACTTATAAAAAACAGAAGCATAAGAAGCTTTGATAAAAGAGCAAGAATAACTAAAGAAGAGCTTCTTGAAATGATAGAATGCACAAGGTTCTGTCCGTCGTCTGCAAACCTTCAGGCGTTGAAGTTCAAGCCTGTATTTAAAGAAGAGGAATGCGAAAAGGTATTCGTAAACACGAAATGGGCAGGTTATCTGAAGGACGTAAAAATACCTCCCGAAGGTAACGAGCCCTCAGCATATATTATCGTTCTCCACGATAAAAAAATAGCTCCAAACCCCGTACCGTTCTATAAGGATACGGGAATCGTATCCCATACGATACTTCTTAAAGCCTGCGAGATGGGCTACGGCGGCTGTATGATAGGCTCATTTGACAGTAATGCCATAAAAGAAGCCTTCTCACTTTCCGAGGACCTTGAGATAACATTGGTTCTTGCCATTGGAAAAGCAAAAGAGGAGCCTTTGATATGTGAAAACGACGGCGATATAAAATATTACCGCGAAAACGGTACCCACTACGTTCCCAAAAGAACCCTTGAAGAAATAACTATCGAATAAAATAAGCTGCTTTCGCAGCTTTTTTTATTCGGTTAATATGGAAAAACGGGTTTGTCGGTGAGGGAAACGGTCGCTTTTTAGTGCGAAAATAAAGAAAGCAATAATTGTAGCCTCAGCAATTTCGCACCCGCTTCGCCGAAAGGCGAAGCCAAAGAGAACAATAATCGTACGGCGCTCCGCAAAAAACTT
>SVTD01000027.1 GCA_015063955.1 Oscillospiraceae bacterium
CGGTTGCCGCCCTCCCAAGCGTCGCCGTGTATAATCAGTAAGGAGGAACAAAAGGTATGGCTAGATATACTGGACCTTCCTGCAAGCTTTGCAGAAGAGAAGGAAAGAAGCTTTTCCTCAAGGGCGACCGTTGCCTTTCCGATAAGTGTGCACTTGACAGACGTGCAACAGTTCCCGGTCAGCACGGCGCAGGCCGTAAGTCCGTTAAGGAGTACGGTCAGCACCTCAGAGAGAAGCAGACTGCACGCCGCTACTACGGTGTACAGGAGAAGCAGTTCAAGAAGTACTACGTAGCAGCAGATAAGAAGGAAGGCATCACAGGTGAGAACCTTCTCTCTCTTCTCGAGCGTCGTTTCGATAACGTAGTATACAGAATGGGTCTTGCCAGCAGCCGTAAGGAAGCTAGACAGCTCGTTCGTCACGCACACTTCACACTCAACGGTAAGAAGGCAGACATCCCCTCCATCATTCTCAAGGTTGGCGATGTAGTAGCACTCAAGGACAAGAGCCGCGGATCTGAAAAGATCAAGGGCCTTATGGAGGCAATGGCATCCAATAACGCTCCCAAGTGGCTTGACGTAAACGTAGAGGCTGCAAGTGCAAAGGTTATCGCTATCCCCGCAAGAGATGACGTTGATTTCGACTTCAACGAGCAGCTCATCGTCGAGTTTTACTCCAAGTAATAACGTAATAACCTGCCTTAGCATCTTGTTTGCAGTCGGTTATTGCCGTCGGAGTAAAGGCAGCTTCGTGTAAAACTGCAAGGGGCAAGATGTAGATTCCGTACAAAGTACGGAAACCAAACAAAAATTAGGAGGTTGTTACAATGATCGAAATAGAAAAGCCCAATATTGTTACATTGGACGTGAGCGAAGGCGGCGAAAAAGCCACATTCGTAGTCGAGCCTCTTGAGAGAGGCTACGGCATCACTCTCGGTAACTCCCTGCGCCGTGTGCTTATCAGCTCACTGCCCGGGTATGCTGTAACGAACATTAAGATCGACGGCGTTCTCCATGAGATCTCCACCATTGACGGTGTGAAGGAAGACGTAACAGAGATCGTTCTTAATGTAAAAGGCATTACCGCAAAACTCCACTCCGTAACAGTAAAGAACACAATGATCGACGTAACAGGTCCTTGCGTAGTTACCGCAGGTGACATCAAGCAGGATGCTGACATCGAGATCCTCAACCCCGATCACGTGATCGCAACTCTTGGGGAGAATGTTCGTTTCCATATGGAGATGACTTTTGCAAAGGGCCGCGGCTACGTTTCTCAGCAGAGAAACAAGGAGATCTACGCTGATGAAAATCAGGGTATGTCCGCACCTATCGGTAC
The DNA here is from genome assembly GCA_015063955.1 of Oscillospiraceae bacterium. Classification (GTDB taxonomy): domain Bacteria; phylum Bacillota; class Clostridia; order Oscillospirales; family CAG-272; genus Avispirillum. Next base: position 1,339 of record SVTD01000027.1, read on the forward strand.
AATTTTCACCGATTCGATCTACACTCCCGTGTACAATGTAAACTACAATGTTGAGAACACACGTGTCGGCAACATCACAGACTTCGATAAGCTTACTATCGAGGTTCTCACAGACGGCACAAGCTCAGCAAAGGAAGCGATTTCATATGGCGCCAAGATACTCAACGAACATCTCAACTTGTTCGTAGATCTCTCGGACGAGGCGAAGAACGCTGAAATTATGGTTGAAAGCGTTGCGACTGTAAAAGAGAAGGTACTTGAGATGACCATTGAGGAGCTTGACATGTCCGTACGTAGCTTCAACTGCTTGAAGCGCGCGGGCATCGATACGGTTGAAGACCTTGTAAACCGCACCGAGGAAGAAATGATCAGAGTCAGAAACCTCGGTAAGAAGTCGCTTGAAGAAGTTATCGCAAAGCTTCATTCTCTCGGCCTCGAGCTGAAGAAGGAAGACGAGTAAGACTTTGAGAGGTCCGTAAGGATCGCAGAATAAAAGTATTGCGAAAAGGAGGACAAAACAATGCCCGGAACCAGAAAGCTTGGCAGAAAGACCGCACATAGAAACGCTATGCTCCGCGGTATGGTTACTTACCTCATTGAGAACGGCTCCATCGAGACCACTCTCACAAGAGCTAAGGAAGTTCGTGCCATGGCTGAAAAGATGATTACACTCGGCAAGAAGAACACTCTTGCTTCTCGCCGTGCAGCTCTCGCATATATCACAAAGGAAGACGCTGTTAAGAAGCTCTTCGACCAGGTAGCACCTAAGTACGCTAACATCAACGGTGGTTATACCCAGATCTATAAGCTCGGACCCCGCCGTGGTGACGCTGCTGAGATGGCTCTCATCAAGCTCGTTGATATTGCAGAAGAAGCAGCTGCTGAGTAATTAATTCAGTTATATAAAAAAAGGACACCGCAAGGTGTCCTTTTTATTTATGTGTAATTTCCTCTTATTAAAGAAGGAGTTACAGGGATACGGTCGCTTTTTTGTAAAAAAGCTCCGCAAAAAACTTTAATTATTGGTTTGGCTGAGCTTCGAAGGGCAAAAGTTGCAGGGCAAATGCCCTGCGTCGCCGTTGGCGCCCGCCCCTAAAAAGTAAAAACACAAAAATGAACGAGCTCATTTTTGTGTTTTTACTTTTTAGGGGCTTTTGCCTTTTCGCTATCTTTGTTCAGTTTGGTTTCTTTGTCCAACTTTCTTTATCTAAAGAAAGTTGGGGTATCTCAAAGTGATCTTACAAATTTATCCATTCTCCGAACAGCCTCCTTGAGGTGATCGAGAGAATAGGCGTAGGAAAGTCTTGCGTAGCCCTCGCCGCAGTCGCCGAAGGCGGTGCCGGGAACGATGGCAACGTTGTGCTCTTCAAGAAGGCGCTCGCAGAATTCCTCCGAGGAGAGGCCGTAGTGACTAAGCTTCATAAAGACGTAGAAGGCACCCTCGGGGCTTTGGCAGGGAAGACCGATGTCGGCAAGTGCGCGGGTCAGGTACTTGCGGCGTCGGTCGTATTCCGCCTTCATCATCTCGATATCGCCGTCACCGTTTCTCAGCGCCTCCGTTGCGGCGTACTGGCTGACGGTGGGGGCGCACATAATGGCGTACTGATGGATCTTGAACATAGCTTCCGTCAGAGTCTCGTTTGCACAGGAAAAGCCCAGACGCCATCCCGTCATAGCGTATGCCTTGGAAAAGCCGTTGATAACGATGGCCCTGTCCTTCATTTCGGGAAGGGAGGCTATGGAAACGTGAGTTTTGCCGTAAGTCAGCTCTGCGTAGATCTCATCGGAGAGAACGACGGCGTCAGTTTCCCCGATTACCTTTGCAAGAGCGCAAAGCTCATCCCTTTCAAGGATAACACCCGTGGGGTTTGAGGGATAGGGAAGAACTATGAGCTTCGTTCTTTCGGTAATTGCAGCGCGAAGACGCTCAGGGGTAAGCTTAAAGCCGTCGGCGGGTGAGGTCTCAACGAGAACCACCTTTCCGCCCGCCATCTCCACAAGGGGAGCGTAGCAAACGAAGGAGGGAACGGGGATGATTACCTCGTCTCCCTCGTCAACCAGAGCGCGGACAGCAAGGTCAATTGCCTCGCTTGCGCCTACTGTCACAAGGATGTCAGTTTCGGGATCGTAGGAAAGACCGAAGCGGCGGTCCATATATTTTGATATTTCAAGTCTCAGCTCGGGGGTACCTCTGTTTGAGGTGTAGAAGGTGTGTCCGTCGGCAATGCTGTCGATGCCGGCGTCGCGGATGTGCCAAGGGGTTGCAAAGTCCGGCTGACCCACAGTCAGGGAAATAACACCCTCCCTGCCTGCAAGCATATCGAAGAATTTTCGAATGCCCGAGGGCTTCAGATCCCGTGCTTTTTTGGAAAGTGCGTTATGGGAATCAAACATCAGTTGCAGTTCTCTCTTTCGTCAACGGGAATAGAGCGGTGGATAATGCCCTTCGATTTGTATTTTTTCAGAACGAAGTGGGTGGAGGTGGAAACCACGCCTTCAATGGGAGCAAGCTTTCTTGCTACGAAGTAGGCGATCTCCTTCATAGTCGAGCCTTCAACGGTTACGAGAAGGTCGTAGCCTGAGCTTGACATAAGATAAAGGCTCATAACCTCGGGATAGCGGTAGATGTTTTCCGCAATTCTGTCAAAGCCGCGGTCGGGCTGAGGGTTGACCTTCAGCTCGATGAAGGCACAGATGCGGTCAGAATCGGTTTTATCGTAGTCAATTATCGCCTGGCAGCCAAGAAGGATGCCTTCTTCCTTTAAAGCGGAGATCTTTTCCTCGATCTCCTCCTCGGTCATATCAAGCATGGCAGCCATATCCTTTGTGGAATAAAGGCAGCTTTTTGAAAGCAGTTCAAGTATAGGTTCCATATTATATCCTTTCTTAATGCTCATAAAAATAATATAAGGTATTTTACTATAAAAAATACGCAGATGCAATAGTTTCTTATTTTAAAATTACAGAATCGGGTTCTTTTGAAGAATACTTTTCATCGAGATATTCTTTCGCGCTTTCCCCTGCAAACACCGTACATGAATCCGGCAAAGCAGGATCAAAGCTGTTTTTATAGAGAGGTCCGTGAGTTCCGAACCAAACGCAGCTTGTGCCGGAAAGATCGGGCAACGGGGCCTCTTCAAAATAAGCACCGCCGAGATATGCAAAGGTCTCTCCGAAAGCACGGATACCGAGGGCAACAACCGGCTGAGTGGAACGTTTATAATATTTATGGGGTACGGTGTCTATCTCGCAGTCCTCAAATTTCACCGTGTCGCCGGGAGTAAAGGGCACGGCCTTTACGTTGTTTTCTTCGCAAACGTCAAGTATATCGTAGAAAATATCGCTGTCCTCTTTTGGTATGAGCAGAGTTCTGACCATCTGTCCCGAGAAGAATTCGGAGAGCGTGTAGGCATGGGAGGTGTGAAGATGGGTAAGCATCACAGCCTCGATCTCCGTTGCCTGAAGGGAGGACATTTTACTCACACACTTCTTGTATACACCGGAGTAGCCGTTGCCGATATCTATGAGCATGACCTTTGAGTCTGATGCAAGAATTATTCCGTCGCTCTTTTTATGCTCAAGCATGGTGATCTTGGCACGGCCGTAATCGGGAAGCTTATAGGCAACGCAGGAAAGTGCGAATGCCAAAACAAGCACAAGTGCAACGCCGCCGGCTATAAGCCTCTTTTTCTTTTTCGTTACGCAAAAAGCAACGACAGCAGCCACTATCAGGATACAAAACAGGAATGCAAATGGGTAGCTGAGAGAAACGGTGATGCCCCGAAGGAGGGAGATCCTGTTTGAAAGGGTGTAAATGAAAAGGATAAGCTTTTTTATTGGAAAAGCGAGAATTGCGGCAAAGGTTGGCGCAGGGCTCAGGATCAAAAGCAAAGGCAACGCCCACAAAATCAGGGTAGTCAGTAAGGAAAAGACGGGAGAGGTAAGGGGTGAAACTACGGAGATCTGCCCGAAATAAAGCCATTCAAGGGGAAGCATAAACAGAACTACAATAACTGTTATAAGCGCTGCCTCAAGCAAGGAGAAGGTCGCGTTCTTCAAAAAGGAAAGAGGTGTGACGTTCTTTTTGTCCATTGACTTTTCCGTAAGATCCGTTCTTTTCGTTGTAAAAAGAAGGATAGCAAGCACCGCCGCAAAGGAAAGCTGAAGACCGATATCGGCACAAGCAAAGGGATCGATGATGCAGATCAGGAAAGTGGCAATTCCGAGGTTTGTAAATCTGTCGCTGCCGCGGTGTAAGAATGCCGCCAGATAAAGGGCAAGAAGCATTATTGCAGATCTTGTAACAGACGGTGCAAGTCCCGTTATAAAAACGTAGAATACAACCGTTAAAATGCTTCCGATACGTCCCGCATTTTTGCCGAGGGGAGAAAGAAGCATGGAAACGAAGGCGCAAAGGACTGTGAGGTGCATACCGGAGATGGCAAGAACGTGGGAAAGCCCCAGCCTTTGGAAATCTCTGGTGAGGGTCTTGGAAAGACCTGATTTGTCGCCAAGAAGAAGAGCGGAGGCAAAGGAGCCCTCCTCCTCTCCGAGGTTTTCGAGAAGTATCCCGGAAAGAAAGCCCTGCAGCCTTCCTGCAATATTCCTCAGAGAGAATCCGCCGTCCCGAAGGTACAAAAGAGATTCAGCCTCGCCGGAAAGGATAACTCCTTTTGAAAGATAGTAGCGTCTTTCATCAAAGTCTTCGTTTGATTCAAGATGGGAAAAACGGGCAGTGCCGCGAACGAAGCTGTTTTCGCTGATGCCGCCGCCTGCCGTGACTACGCAGGAAAAGGAGGGGAGATCCTCGCACCTCTCAACGTCAATAATATAGATCCCGTTGTATCCCCCGTCCCAAACCACGTCTGTGACGGTTCCTTCAAATTCGATGCTCTTTCCCACGATCGCATCAAATCGCGAAATACGAAGATCGAAGGTGTAAAAGGAAATAAAGGATGCAAGGGAGCCTCCAAGAAAAACAAAGCAAAGAGCGATGACCGCAGCACTTTTCATCGTTCTCTCACGAAGGACGGGGAGAATAAAGCGAAGTGACAGGGAAAGCAGGAAAAGTAAAGAAAAAATCACCGCAGTCGTGAGCCTCGTAGCCGTGTCTGCGGTGAAAAGAATACAGGATAAAACGAAAAAGACTGTTGTGAATAAAGCAAGAGGCCGAAGAATTACAGCCTTCATTCTACTTACTCGTCACGCTTGAGGATCTCAAGCTCCTTCATAAAGGTCTCAACGTCCTTAAATTCACGGTAAACGGAGGCAAAACGAACGTAAGCAACAGCGTCGCGCTCGCGGAGTTTGTCCATGGAGATCTCGCCGATCTCGCTTGAAGTGATCTCGCGTCGCAGAGAGTTGTTGATCTCAGCCTCTATCTCGTTGGCCAGCGCCTCGGCGTTAACGGGGCGCTTCTGGCACGCACGGAGAAGACCGGAAAGCAGCTTGTTCTTGTCGAAAAGCTCCTTTGTTCCGTCCTTTTTGATAACAACGGGCTGGAATGCATCGATAACCTCGTAGGTGGTGAATCTGTTATGGCAGGTAAGGCATTCACGGCGGCGTCTGATAGAATTGTTTTCGTCAACGGGTCGGGAATCTACGACCTTGATGTCTTCGGATCCGCAGGAAGGGCATTTCATATTGGATGTAACCTCCGTCAGTATATTATCTCAAGTAGCGAGCTTTCAGGCTCGGAAAGGAAATCAAGAACCTTTTTGGGAGAATCCCCGTCAAGGGCAATGCGCTGAGAGGGAACTCCGTAGGCTTTGGCAAGAAGAGAGAAGTCGGGCTTATCGCCGAGAAGGTACTGTCCGCCCCTACCTATCTCCATATCATTCACCATACCGAGGGTACGGTTGTTCATAATAATTATTTTAATGGGGAGAGGGCACTCCGAAAGGATACCCAGCTCCTGTAGGGTCATCTGAAATCCGCCGTCGCCCGCTATAAGGATTATGCGGCGTCCGTCATTTCCCTTTTCGTCTTTATCGTAAAGTGCAAACGATGCGCCGATGGCACCGGGGAGACCGAAGCCCATGGCACCCAGTCCGCCGGAGGTTACGAAGGCACGCTCGCCCTTGACCGTAATAAGCCGTGCAGCCTCCGTCTGTATCGTGCCAACGTCTGTAACGATGCAGCTTCCCGGGTTTTCGTTTTCGTAGCGGCAAACTGACTTATAAAGCTCGTCAGCCTGAGAGACTACAACGGGCGGGATCCTTGTATACCAGCCGGAGTAGCGCTCCTTATGGGTGTCGTCGAGGTCGTCTGCGATGTCGGAAAGTGCAGAAAGGAAGTCCGAGCAGTCGGCACAAACGGGAAGATAGACCTTTAAGTTTTTGTTAAGCTCGGCAGGATCGATATCGCAATGAACGATGGTACGGCTTCTTGAAAAGGCCTCGAAATCGCCGACGGTTCTGTCAGAGAATCGGCAACCGATGGCAATAAGCAGGTCGCATTGCTCAAGAACGGTGTTCGCACAGATGTTTCCGTGGAGTCCTGCCATACCGAGAAGGTTTTCAAAGCCTGCTCCCGCAAGGCCCTTACCCATCATAGTAACGACGCAGGGAATGCCGCTCCTTTCGCAGAAGGAGCGAAGAAGCTGAGATGCTCCCGAAGAAACTACTCCGCCGCCTGCAAGAACCAGGGGTCTGAAGGAGGAGGAGATGACCTCACGAAGCTTATCAAGAGAATCTGCAAGGGGATAATGGTTTTCTCTCTTTCTTGGGAGAAGGCATTCAAATTCAAAGGATCTCCGGCTGAGGGCAGTATCGAAAAGATCGCTGGTAATATCAACGAGAACGGGACCCTGACGGGCGCTTTCCGCCACTCTCCACGCCTCCTCAAGATCTCTGGGAACCTCCTCAGCATCTGTAACGAGGTAGTTGTGCTTCGTTACGGGGATGGTGATACCGAGAATATCAGCCTCCTGAAAGGCATCTCTGCCGATATAGCGGCTGGGAACCTGTCCCGTGATAACGAGAAGGGGGGAGGAATCAAGATTCGCATCTGCGATTCCCGTAATCAAATTTGCGGCACCGGGGCCTGAGGTGGCAATACAAACGCCGACCTTTCCCGTTGCCTTGGCATAGCCTGCTGCCGCGTGAATAGCACCCTGCTCGTGACGGGTAAGAACTATTCGGATCGAGCTTTCGCAAAGCCTTGCATAAAGACGAAGAACGTTAGCGCCCGGATAGGCGAAGACCGTCTTCACTCCTTTTTGCAAAAGAAAATCTATTATGTAATCCGATACCGTCATAAGCTACGCCCTCGACACAATAATATACAGTAATTATACACTATCTGTGCCGGGTTTGCAAGAGAAAAATACATTATATTGTGTTTGATATAATAAAAAAGCAGGTGTCGGTAAAATTCGCGCACATGATCCCGCAAATAATTGACAACACTGCATATTCAATGTATACTGAAGAAAATTCAGGATCGCGGAATTTGCGATCTGCAAAGGTGGAGAAAAATATGAAAAAAGTAAGAATAGCGGTTCCTGCGGCGCTGGTTATAGCCGCAATCATACTTGCAATTATGGCAGTAGCTACGGTAAACTCAAGCGATTACAGACTTTACAAGAGCGAGTATTATTCCTGCCAGTCCTCATATCTTGAATGTAAGAGAGAGGCAAGAAATGCCGAATATGCAATTACCCAGCAGTTATGGGAAGATCTTGCGGATGATTATGATGATCTTATGGACGGCTGGGAGGAAAGGATCGAGCGCGAGGAGGCAAAGGCAACCACCTACGGAATATTTGCCGGCGTCTGCGCAGTTGGCGCCGTAGTATTCTTCTTTGTTGCAAGAAAGTCAAAAGCAAATGAAGCAGTAGTCGCAGATGATAGCGTAACTGAGCCTGAAGCAGGACAGTCTGACAACGAAACAATTATTTGATGTCAAATAATAAAAATCCCTCTTGTAAGAGGGATTTTTCTATTATGTTACCGTTCCGAGCCACTGGACCCACTGCTTGTAGTATTTAGGCATGGGGTGGAAATCGTCCGTGGTATATGCGGCACCGAAAGCGCCCTTTGAATCGTTGAAGATAACGTTAACGTCGATATACTTGATGCGAACTCCGTCCGCAAGGGTGGCAACGAAATCGTTGATAGCATTAAGACGGGTGTTGTTGTAGATGGGATCTACCTGGGAACGGCTGTCCGTAATACGCAGATTTGCGCATACGTAGATCACAGCGTTGGGCTGGGTCTCAAGCACCTTGTTCACAAGGGCAGTGTACTTTGTCTTGATTCCCTCAATGCTGCTGCCGATCTCGTTGATGCCGAGCATAATGTACACTCTTTCGTACTGCCTGCCCGCAAGCAGAGGCTCAAGAGTAGTATCGCCTACGCTTTTCACGTTGATGGTTTCGGTAAAGGCGCGGAAAACCGTCATGCCCTTGGTTGCAAAAACGTCAGCATTACCGATCCCTCCGTAGTAGAGAAGGCCCATAGTGCGGGAGTCTCCGATAAAGAGAGAGGTGTCAAACTCCGAGGGGAGAACGGGCTCGGGAGGAATATAATCCTTCGGAGGCTCGGTTTCCGGCGGAGGAGGGGGAAGAGTCTCGGGAGGCTGTGTCACAGGGGGCTCAGTAACGGGTGGAGCCGTAGTTTCGGGTGCCGTGGTTTCAGGTACTGTAGTTTCCGGAGCCGTTGTTTCGGGAGCCGTAGTGATGGGCGGCTCTGTATCTGTTACAGGCGCGGTTTCGGGAGCGGGAGCTTCAGTATCAGTAATTGCGCCGTCCTCTGCAGGATCCCGCTTTTTCAGAAAATCAAGACCTGAGCGGATGCTCTCCACGATCTCCGTAGCCCTGACGTAAGGGTAGCAGGAAAAGACCGCCGCAAGGGACAGAAGCACACAAAGCATAGCAACATATTTCTTTTTTACCATAACAGTCCTCTCCTTTCTTTAGGTTACACTATTTTACTACCTTATGCGCCAAATTTCAATAGTATTTGCATACAAACAAATCAAGTATTTTCTTCCAAAACACAGCAATATATACTCTTTGCAAAAAACATAAGATAAATATATATTCAGGTTTGTTGGGGAGGGGGACGGGGACGGGGGATGCAAAGAACTTTTTTGAAAAAAAGTTCTCTGCACTCTCAAAAAACTTTGAAAAGGGGATGGGTATTAATTCGGGTTTGTCGAACAGTTTACGGACTAACATTGTCGTAGTACATTGTAACAACTTAAACTTACTTTTCAAGTAACATATGGTATACTAAAAGAAAAAGCAAAAGGAGTATACCGTAATGTTAAACAAAGAGATTTATTTAACCGAAGAAGAACAGATTCAGCTTAAAGAAATCGTTCGCAAGGGTGTTCACAATGCTCATGTCATTACCCGAGCCAGGGTTCTTCTAATGCTGGATCGTACCGGTAAAACAGATCATGTGCGATATAAGCGAACAGCGGAATATGCACAAATATCTGTTCAAGCGGTATACAATATGCGTGATGAATTTCTTTCTAACCATAATATTGAAGCATATCTGACACGCAAAAAAAGAGAGACACCTCCGACTGCACCGAAACTGGATGGAGAAACAGAAGCAAAGATCTTAGCATTGGCTTGTAGCGAACCCCCTAAGGGTTGCTCCAGATGGACGGTACGTCTTTTGAGTGAGAGAATTGTGCAGCTTCACTTTGTGGAAGAGATTTCTCACATGACTGTGCAGCGGTTGTTAAAAAAACGAAATATAAGCCTCATTTAAAAACGATGTGGTGTATTCCTCCGAAGCAAAATGCTGAATTTGTGGCGCATATGGAGGATGTATTAGAGGTATATTCTCGTCCTTACAACGAAAAGCGACCTGTGGTATGCATGGATGAAAAGCCTTTTCAGTTGCTTGACGAAATGTTTATGCCTATTCCAATGGGTGAAAAGAACCACATCAAGAAGTATGATTGCGAATACGTCAGGAAGGGTTCCTGCTCTATATTCATGTTCACAGAGCCCCTGGGACAATGGCGAGAAGCACATGCATTGCCTCACAGAACATCCGAGGATTGGGCAAGGCAAATGAAATGGTTAATAGACGAGGTTTATTCTGATGCAGAAAAAATTGTCCTAGTGATGGATAATTTGAACACGCATACAACCGCATCCTTCTACAAGGTATTCTCTCCGGAAGAAGCTTTTCGCTTAACACAAAAGCTGGAAATTCATTACACGCCCAAACATGGGTCATGGTTGGATATTGCGGAAATTGAGTTGTCCGCCTTGACGCTCCAATGCTTATTAGGCGAAAGGATCCCATCGTTAGAAAAACTCAATGATATTTTGTCTGGATGGAGTCTAAAACGCAATTCTACCCAAAAAGGTGTTTCTTGGCATTTCACAACCGCAGATGCAAGAATTAAGTTGAAACATCTTTATCCGGAAATAAAGTTTTAGTTGTTACAATGTAGTAGGGGCGACCATTGGTCGCCCGTCCATCTGCACGCGAACCATTCTTCAAATTCGGGTTTGTTGGGGAGGGATATGGTCGCTTTTTTGAAAAAAAGCTCCGCAAAAAACTTTGAACTATTGGTGTAGCTGAAGTTTACAAGGCAAAAGTTGCAGGGCAAAGCCCTGCGGCGCTTACAGCGCCAGCCAACGCGGGAAATACCCGAAAATGAGCTTGTTCATTTTCGGGTTTTTCCCCTAAAGCGTTGGCTTTTGCCTTTTAGATATCTTTGTCTTTTTTGAGGTTTCTTTGCTACTTTCTTTTTCTAAATAAAGTAGGTTTCCCCCTATAAACCCGAATTTGAAGGTTTGGTTCGCGTTCAGATATGCGGCGGGCAAAAGGGTTCCCTGAAAATGAGCTTGCGAATTTTTAGGGGCCCCGTCAAGGGTCTGCCCGCCCTACGGGTTATCTTCAACACACCGATAAACCCGAATTTGCCCATCCCTTTTCAAAGTTTTTTGGAGTGGCGCACCTTTTTTTCAAAAAAGGTTTTGCGTCCCCGTCTCCCCCGTCCCCGTCCCCGTCCCTGAAAAAAGGTTCGATGAAAAAAAGGCTGTTGCGATTGCAACAGCCTTTGGGTTTGATATTATTCCCAGCCGTCTTCGCCGAGGAAGGGGATGACGGATGCTCTCCAGGAGCCTGCGGGGAGGAAGAAGTATACGGGGTTATAGGAAAGATCAACGTAATCGGGAACAGCTGCGGTGAATTCTGTATATGAGCTTACTCTCATGCCGTTTTCGATGAAGTAAGTATGGAAGGCAGTGTATCTTTCCTCAAACTCTGCCTGCTGCTCGGGTGTGCCGTTTACGTAGTGATCGAGATAGATAGAGCCGAGGCCCACGATCTCGAAGCAGTAGAACAGGTTGTTAAGTCTTCTTTCGCGGCTGCCTGCGTTGGAAGTTTTTTCCGTATCGTAGGACTCGATAGCAGCGAGGAGAAGGTTTCTCATTTCCTCATAGTGCTCTTTAATGTAAACAACGCTTGTTGTGTCGTAGCCTCTTGCGTGGTTACCGATGAAGCAGTGAGTGGTGGTGCCGCCGTTTTCAAGACCGGAAACGTCACCTGCCTCCTCGTACATCTGGATAAACTCGTAGACGTATTCCCAGCCCTCGCCGTAAGCCTCGTAGAGGTACTTCTTAACGTAGCCGTCGTACTCCTCGAAGGTCATTGTAGCATCGAACATGATCTGAGTAGCAAGGTAAGCCTTCAGATTCTCAAACCAGTAGCCTGCGCCGCCGCTTCCCTCGTAGAAGAAGCCTGTAACGCCGTGCTCGTAGAACCACTTGAGGTCGTAGTAGATGTTGTAGATATTGGGAAGGTCGAACATATACCAGTAGTGAGTCTCGGGGTAGTACCAGATCCAGATCTCAGCGCCGGTCTGATCGCACATATCGCTCCAGCCGTCGATGCGGGACTCAAAGGTATTGTTGTCATAGCCGAAGAAGGATGTGGAATTGCAGTCGTCCTCGCCCTCAGCGCCAAGGTAGTGGTTTGCGCAGTTAAAGCCTGCAAGAACTACAACGAGATTCTCGTCGGGAAGAACGTTAACGGGCATCTCTCTTGTATAGATCCAGGTAAACACCTTGAGACCGGGATAGTATTCCTGAATATCGCGTGCACCCTTATTTGCAAGCTCAAGATAGAGACCTGTTCCTGTTTTTGTTCTTATTTCCTTTACGCAGTTACGGCAGCCGCACCAGTTGTCGTTGTCGTTTGCAGAGAAGGAGTAGCAGTTTGTGCCGTCCTCGTACTTGATAGGATAGCCTCTTGCCTCGATCATTCTGATAGTATCGAGGAATCCGGAGAAGAGGGTCTTGTATTTTTCAGGGTCAGTAGCACAGGGCTCCCACTTTGTTTCGTCCTTTGCTTCACCGGACTGATACTTTGCGAAGTAGCGGGCCTCGAGCTCGGTAACGCCGTCATCCTCAGGCATAGTACCCGTGCCCATCTGCCAGTAGTATGCGTAGGAGTGGATGTTGTTGAATACGGGGCCTACGAAATCACCGTAGTATTCAAGGCTTCTCTTTTCGTTCTTGTAGCCGTAGCTCTGAGAGCCGTTAAGTCCGCGTGCAAGGTATCCGCACTCACGGTTGCCGCCGGGGAAGGTGGACTTTGTGTGTCTGAATCTGTAGGAGGGAATATGAGATCTTGAGGTGCCCTCCTCGATATCAACGGTTCTCTGCTTGTACACGAAGGTGCTTTCTTTTACGGAGAAGGAAACGCCGAGATAATCCTCGATGATCTCGTATGCCGCGTACATATTACCGCGGTGAGTACCGTAGATGTGGAGATCGCCGTCAACCACCTCGTACTTGTAGCCCTCGTGACCAAGCTCCATTCCAAGCTCGGAGTCGTCGGAAACGTTGTAGAGATAGATAGCGTTTTCGCCGCTTGCCGCACCTCTCTCAATGGGAAGGCCGAAGCCGGTAACCTTCTTTACGTACTCGTAAAGAAGCTCCGTTGCATAGTAAATGTTGGAATCGTAAACTGTATCCTCAGGGATAACGATGGTGAAATTCTCAATGGAAACACCGCCGATGGTGAGGTTGTAGAGTTGCTTGCCGTTTTCGAAATCAGTAGCTGTCTTTACGCCTGCAAGGCAGAGCTTAAGGCTGTAAGCATCGGGAGCGGCATTCATACCGTTGGCATCGAAGTCTGATGCATCTGTGTTAATAGCGATCTCGCAAACACCTGCAATATCAGTCTTCAGATAATAGGAGTCCATTGCGTTTACGGCGCCGTCATCGTTAACGTCACCGAGATTGAAGGTCTTGTCCTCGAGGAAGTCCTGGGTGAGGCTAAGGTTGTCCTCGTCAAGAACCTCGGGGTTGTACTGAGCCGCACCGACGCTTGCGCAAAGAGCTGATGCCAGCATAACGGCACAGAGAACTATAGATAGAATTCTTTTCATTGTGCGAGTTCCTTTCATTATTTTTGTGTTTTATACTGATATACATAAATTATATCATAAAATATTAACCATTACTATTGAAAAATCATTCACTTATATGTTAAAATCATAACTAAGAAAGGGGAGATAATAATGACTCACGAGATTTACACCTCAGGAAAAATGCCGAAGACCTCTGTCCTTGCCGTCGGATGCGCGGAGGAGGTGGGGGATACGAGGAGCGGACCCATCAAAAGAAACGTGTTCGTTATCCACTATTGTCTTGCGGGAAAGGGCTATTTCCTGGGAAATCCTGTCAGCGCGGGACAGGGCTTTTTCTTCCTGCCGGGAGATACCGTTGAGTATCATCCCTCAAAGCACGATCCGTGGAAATACCTGTGGTTCATTATCGATACGGAGAGCCCCGATTTTTTTTTGAAGCACTATAACGCCGACCCTAAAACGAAGATATTTACATATGATTTTGTTGACATTATCGAGGAGCAGTACAGAGCAGTAAAAAGGAGTAAGGATTTTTCCATAAGCCCCGTGGAGGGAATGCTCACGTATCTTAATATCCTGAAGCATCATTCAGCCCAGAAGGGCGGCGGCAAGGCAACGGTCTATGCAATGTCCGCCAGAGAGTATATCGAAACGAATTATCATCTCCATCCCTCCATCGCCTCCCTTGCAGGTTACCTGAATATAAGCCAGTCCTATCTTTACCGAGTGTTTTTCGAGGAGTTCGGAATGTCTCCCAAGGAATATCTGAACCGCTTTTGTATGGAGCAGGCGAAAATGCTTTTGCGCTCAAGTGATATGAACATTTCCCAGATAGCGGCGGCGGTGGGTTACTCCGACGTGCTTGCATTTTCCGCATTTTTCTCAAAGAGAAAGGGCTGCTCTCCCACGGCATACAGAGAGCGGACGAAAAAGAGCGATCAGGGGGCGTGAAAGGGATTTTAGCCCTTATCCTGTGCTAAATAAAGGCAAAAACAGTTGATTTTATCCATGGTCAGTGCTATAATTAAAGAAAAAAGCTCAAAAGGAGATTAAAAATATGTCAAAAGTTCTTGTTGAAACCAGCGCACGTCACGTGCATCTTACCGCAGCTGATATCGAGACCCTTTTCGGTGCAGGTGCTACTCTTACACATAAGAAGGACCTTTCCCAGCCCGGTCAGTTCGCTTGCGAGGAGAGAGTAACTCTCGTCGGTCCCAAGAAGTCCATCGCTAACGTTATCATCCTCGGACCTGCACGTCCCGCAACACAGGTTGAGGTTTCCTTTACAGATGCCAGAACTCTCGGCGTTGCAGCTCCCGTTCGTGAGAGCGGCGACGTTGCCGGCAGCGCTCCCTGCAAGATCGTAGGCCCCTGCGGTGAGGTAGAGATTTCCGAGGGCGTTATCATTGCTAAGCGCCACATCCACTTCACACCCGACGAGGCAGCTGCTGCAGGCGTAGCTGATAAGGAGATCGTATCCGTTAAGATCGAATCCAACGACAGAAGCACAGTGTTTGGCGACGTAGTCGTTCGTGTAAACCCCAACTTCGCAGGTGCTATGCACATCGATACCGATGAGGCTAACGCTGCTTGCGCATTCGGCCTTTGCTACGGCGAGATCATTAAGTAATTAAAATTTAAAACGGCTGCCCCCGGACAGCCGTTTTTTGTTCCAAATTATAATTAAAGGAGAAAACAGTATGTTCTGGAACGATTATCCCGTGTGGCGAAGCACAGCGCTCAATGCGGACGGCGTAGGACACGCTTTTTCCACAAGAGCGGGAGGTGCCAGCCGTCTTCCCCATACTCACGCCTTCAACGCAGGCTTTATGCGCGGCGACAGCGATGAAACAGTCAAAACCAATATAAAGATCCTTTGCGGATATGCAGGACTTTCCGATAATATTGTCGGTACACCGCAGGTCCATTCCGCAGACGTTCGTATCGTAAATGCCGAGAATATCGGCGAGGGCATCACAAAGGACGTGCCCTACCCCTGCGACGGATTTGTTACGGATACTAAGGGCGTTACCCTTATCGTTCGCGTGGCAGACTGCGCGCCTATTCTTCTCGTTGGTAAGAAGGAGGACGGCAGTCCCGTAGTGGGCGCCGCTCACGCAGGCTGGAGAGGAACAGCAAAGGGAATAGCTCTTGAAACTGTCAGACTTATGAAAGAGCTTGGCGCCCTTGAGATCAAGGCGGCCATCGGCCCTTGCATCAAG
Source organism: Oscillospiraceae bacterium (assembly GCA_015063955.1). Classification (GTDB taxonomy): domain Bacteria; phylum Bacillota; class Clostridia; order Oscillospirales; family CAG-272; genus Avispirillum. Next base: position 16,917 of record SVTD01000027.1, read on the forward strand.
CCCTGCTGCTACGAGGTAGGCCCCGGAATGAAGAAGGACGTAGCAGACCTTCGCGGCGAGGGTTTTGCCGAGCGACATATTCCCGAAAAGGACGGAAAGCTCTATGCCGATATCGCAGGCATGAACGTTGAGCTTCTCAGGGAGGCAGGAGTCGAGGAGATCGACGTGTGCGACGAGTGCACAGCCTGCAAGCCCTGGCTCTACCACTCCCACAGAGTGACCGGCGGTATGCGCGGCACCATGGGCGCGGTGATTGGAATTAAATGAAAAATGAATGATGAATAATGAATAATTGTTGTTGAAATCCGCCCTTGGGGCGGATTTCTTCATTTTGGTAAATAGTGCAGGTAAAGAGGTCAGGCATTATATTTGTACACAATTAAGTCTTGATTCAGCTTATATATAGTCTCACCTTTTTTGTTCTTGGATTTTTCGAGGATATCATAGTCTGTAAGATTATTCAGTATTTTGGATGCTCCTTGCTTTGACATAGTTGCACCGATGTATTTCAAAAACAATTTATAATTAAAATAATTTTCGGGGTTGTGTACAAGTATCTTCTTTACGTATACCCATTCCGTGCTTGTCAATGTGTCGCCGGTTTTTGAAAGCTCGTTTCTAATTTCTTCGAGATTTTTATAAATAAAGCTGTATTTGATTGATGTTTCAAGAACATATCCCAGAAAATAAGTCAGATCATTGTTGGAAATTCTTGTATCTGTAATGGCGTTGTAGTAATCCTGCTTAGTTTCATTGATTGCTTCGCTCAAAAAAAATGGAGCATCTATCATTTCGTTAATGTAGCTCAGCCAAAAAGAGACCATTCGCGCAGTTCTGCCGTTATAGTCAAAATATGGGTGAACGTAGAGAATATAATAATGGCAAATATGCGGCAGATAATCTTTATATTTTTCGATGTAGTTGCGATCATTTGCGAAGGTAAACAAGGAATCCATACAATCATTTATTACATCGCACGGTGCTCCTTCAAAATCACCGATAAAAACTTTATCGTCCCGATAAAACTCTCCATCTTTAATCTCCAATTCATTGGGCAGACAGTTGGAGCTTAACAAATTATATAACTTTAGCAGATTTTCTTTATTGAACTCGGGCTTTTCAACTATGATAAAGTGCATTGCATTCATCATGTTTTTTACTATAATATCGTTTTTATCCGATAAAGTTTCGCTGTTGTGTATCTCAACGATACGCTTGTGAGTAGTAGGGACATTTTCGATTTGGAGTGTACCCTCAACCTCCGAGAATAGTCTGGATGTTAAAATATCTTCGGAATTTCTAGTAAAAAGGAAACTCTGGTTCAATTCATAATCCGAAATGAGAATTCGGAGATATTCATTATGTGAGTTCATTAAATACAAACCATTCACATAAAAAATATTCTTGGAATTAAAAGATTTGAGGGGGAGCTTTTCCATATATTCGTGATGTTCGTCGATCATTTGATCTTTTGTATTCAGAAAATCATAGAATTGGTCCCTTGAAAGCATTATTCCTATCTTTTGGTTGTATCTCAGATCGGTTACAGAATAGTATTTATCCCCAAAGATCAGTTTGCCTACCTCTGTCTTTTCCATTCTTATCCCTCCTTTAAGTTTTACATATACAGTATAACCGATTTACAAAAGTTTGTCAACCACATCGGCAACCATATCGACAACCTTGTGCTTGTATTTATATATTACATCATAATTACAGCAGATTCTCCCCGTAAACTTTTTACTGTTTTGCGAATGAACCAGTAGGTCGTGGCATTAGCTACTCAACCTGCGGTTGAAATAATATTGAACGGGCGATTATTGACTGAGTGATGATTTGACGGTAAAATATAGACATAAGAGGGCCTTCTTAAATACTTTTTAGGAGATTATTATGGTTTCAATCGGTAAAATTATAAAAAGACTTCGTATGAGTAAAGGAGACACTCAGGAACAATTTGCCGAAAAGCTTCATATTTCCGGTCAGGCGGTATCAAAATGGGAGAATGATGCTGCACTTCCCGACATTTCTCTTATACCGCTTATTTCCGACTATTTCGGTGTGACTATAGACGAGCTTTTCGACCACAAGCTTAATTCGTATACTTATAAAGAACGCTTTGTTAGGCTTATGTGCGACAGCGGTGTGCTTGTATTTAAGGATGGCGGTGGCTATTATATCAATTCTGAGAATTTTTCAACAAACGCACATATTGCCAAAATCGGAGAATGCTTTGCTGATTTTATAAGAGATAACAATATTGAATTTGATGTAATAATGGGTGTGGCATATCACGGAGTTACTTTCTCAACAGCAACGGCTTGCGCTCTTTATCAGAAATACGGAATTACTACAGCGTATTTTCACGATAGAAGGTCCCGGATTCAAGAGGACGCGTACTTTGTGGATATACGCCTGAAAACGGAGATAGGATAATTGTCATCGATGATATGATAGGCTCAGGTGATAGCTTAGATGCGCGACTTGAAAATTTATGCTCGAAATATGATGTTAAAATATGTGCGGTCATTGTAATTGCTGATGCCGGCTCTCTACGATCAGATGGAGTCAGCGGAAGTGAATATATTAGCAAGAAATACGGTGCTAAGGTTCTTTCTATCATTTCAGATGAGGATATTCGGTTAGCAAGAGATAATAAAATCATATAACGAAAACGGTGCTGTTGCATTTAATGCGACAGCACCGTTTCATTAATTTTTCATTAGCGAAGCGACTTCATTTTTCATTCTAAGATCGCAAAGCGATCTTAGCTTATACGTCTGCCTAGCGGCAAGGCGAAAGATCAGTCCTCGTCATCAATATCTATCGTGCCGAAATCTGATTCGTATTTCGCAACGATCTTCTTTAGATATTGCTCTATTTCTTTATTTGCCGATCTGCCCTTGGATTCTGCTATATATCTGAACTTGCGAAAAAGCTCACGGTCAACTCTTAATGTGTATCTTAACAAATTATCTTTCATAATTACCTCTTGATTGACATTATTATGACTCAATTATAGTGTAAATATTGCGTCATAACGAGAGTGGTGTTATAATGACATAAAAGTGACGCATAAGGAGCGCGTATGAAGGTTGCAATAATAGGCTCAAGAGGGCTGACTGTTGATAATATCGGGGAGTATATACCAAAAGAGGCGACGGAAATAGTATCCGGTGGGGCAAGAGGGATCGATCGGTGTGCAAGAGAATATGCAATGAAGCACGGCTTGATCTTGACTGAGCTTTTGCCCGATTACAAAAAATACAAAAAGGGAGCGCCTTTGAAAAGGAATTTGCAGATCATAGACCGTGCTGATATGGTAATAGCATTTTGGGACGGCAGATCAAGGGGAACCGGGTTCGTCATAGATAATTGCAGGAAAAGAAATAAGGAAATTAAAGTGCTCGTAATAGGAATATAGCAAAAAATGGCTACGGAATTTTCCATAGCCATTCTTTTTTGAAGTTTCTTTGCTGCTTTCTTTTCAAAGAAAGCAGGAAACCTTATACGTCTGCCTGCGCTGCGTACTGTGCGGCGAAGCGGGCGATAAATTCCTTTCGCTCGGAGAGATTGTCGCCGAGGAGAACGTCGAAGATGCGCTCCGTTTCTGCGGCATCTGCGGCGGTAACGCGGATAAGTCTGCGGGATGCGGGGTTCATTGTAGTTTTCCACATCATTTCAGGCTCGTTCTCACCGAGACCCTTTGATCGCTGGAGCACGTATTTCGTGTTGCCGATCTTTTCAAGGATCTCTGCCTTTTCCTGCTCGTTGTAGGCAAAATAGGTATTATCCTTTGTGGTTATCTCAAAGAGGGGGGATTCTGCAATAAACACTCTTCCTTCCTTGATAAGGGTGGGAAGGAGGCGGTTAAAGAGGGTCAGAAGCAGGGTTCTGATCTGGAATCCGTCCTCGTCCGCATCGGTGCAGATGATGATCTTTGACCAGCGGAGGGAGTTTATATCAAAGGGGAGGAAATCTCCCTTCACCTTTGCCTTTATCTCAACGCCGCAGCCGATAACCCGGAGAAGGTCAACGATGATATCGCTCTTGAATATCTTTTCGTAGGTACTCTTCTGACAGTTAAGGGTCTTACCGCGGACGGGGATGATGGCCTGGAAGTCGGCGTCGCGTCCCAGCTTACAGGAGGTCATAGCGGAGTCACCCTCTACGATGTAGAGCTCGCGCTTTTCGGGATCCTTTGAGCGGCAGGGAACGAATTTTTCAACTCGGCTTGCAACGTCGGTGGAGGCTGTCAGCTTCTTTTTGATGTTGAGACGGGTGGTCTCCGCAGTTTCGCGGCTTCTCTTATTTACGAGAACCTGAGAAATGAACTTATCCGTATCAACGGGGTTTTCCGCAAAGTAGATCTCAAGCTGCTCCTTCATAAAATCGGTGAGGGCCTGAGCTATGAAGGAGTTTGTAATAGACTTTTTCGTCTGGTTTTCGTAGGAGGTCTGGGTGGAGAAGGAGTTTGTAACGAGAACGAGGCAGTCCTCTATATCCGCAAAGGTGATCTTCGACTCGTTCTTGTTATATTTTCCCGCCGCCTTCAGCTTTTTATCCACGGCGTAAACAAATGCCGTTCTCACAGCTCTCTCGGGAGAGCCGCCGTGCTCAAGAAAGCTTGAGTTGTGGTAATATTCGATCACGTTTACGGTGTTGGATATGCAGAAGGAAACGTCTGCAATAAGCTTGTATTCAGGCTTGTCCTCGCGGTCGCGTCCAACGGTCTCGCCCATTTTCCAAAGAACGGGCTGAGTGATGGCCGTGTCTCCCGCAAGGCGGGCAACGTAGTCGGAAATACCGTTGGGATAGAGAAATTCCTCTTCAAAAAATGAGCCGTCCTGATTCTCGTACTTGAGAATAAACTTCAGTCCCGCGTTTACCACCGCCTGCTTTTCAAGCACCTCGCAGAAAAACTCACGGGGGATGGAGATAGAGGTAAATACCTCAAGGTCGGGGCGCCAGTAGGTAACGGTACCTGTTCTGCGCTCCTTTTTCTCAAGGGGGCGCACCTCAAGCTCGCCGACGGGGTATCCCTTTTTGAAGGACATATGGGACTCGGTCTCTCCGTTAAAGGAGAAGACCTCGAAAAATTCCGATGAATACTGGGTGGCGCAGGCGCCGAGACCGTTAAGGCCCAGAGAAAACTCGTAAGCGCCGCCGCCCTGGTTATTATTGTACTTACCGCCTGCGTAAAGCTCGCAGTAGATAAGCTCCCAGTTGTAGCATTTGTATTTTTCGTTGTAGCCCATGGGAACGCCGCGTCCGCGGTCGTCAACCTCGATGGAGTGATCCTTGTAGGCGGTTACGGTAATAACGTTACCGTAGCCCTCGCGGGCCTCGTCTACGGAGTTAGAAAGTATTTCAAAAAACGAGTGCTCGCAGCCTTCGATACCGTCGGAGCCGAAGATAACGCCGGGGCGCTTTCTCACTCGGTCGGCACCCTCAAGCTTTTCGATGGACTGATCGTCGTACTGCTGTACTTCTTTTTTCTTTGCCATTATTATGACTGTTCCTTTTTTAAATTTTTACCAAGAATATCTGACGACCTCTCCGTCAGCGCCTACGAGAAGGTAGCCGCAGAGGGAGTATCTTTCCTGCTCCTCGATATACCAGGAAACGCGGATACGGAAGTAAGGCTTATCGTTTTCGATCATGGAGCCGTCGTAGGAGAAGGCGTACTTGTAGCCTGTGTCGGGGTCAGTTTCGCCAAGCCAGTTGCGGGCGTACTCAACTGCCTCTTCGGCATCATTCACGGATACGGAGGGTGCCGCCGTCGTATCCTCAACGGTTGTGTCCTCCTCCTTTTCGGGGAATGTTGTGGCTTCATCCTCGGGGGGAGCGGTAACGTCGTCAAATCCGTCGGGGCTTGTTACCTCGGGAACGGTGGTATCATCACCCTCGTCGCCCTTTTTAGGGGAGCAGGATGCGAAGATGCAAAGTGCAAGTGCAAGAAGGAGTACGATGGAAATAAGCTTTTTCATTGTAATTATTCCTTTCATTTCTGAATTTTATGAGAGCTCAGCTTGAAGTTCAGGTTCTTCAGATCGTTTGTTGTGGTGAGAGTTTCCATATTGTAAAGAAGGAGGATCCTTTCGGCTCCCAGCTCCTTTGCAATGGCGATGGTGTCGGGGGTGGAGGTTCTCAGGTCAATAAGTACGAGATCGAAGTGGCGTGCAAGGAAGGGGGCAAGGCTGTCTGCAAAGGAATCGCGAAGAAGCACGAGGGTCTCGCGTTCCTTAATGTTTTCGCCCTCCATGGTGATCTCAACGTAGCTGTTGTTGTTGCCGCCTGCGAAGGATGCGTATTTATCCTTCTTCTCAAGCATCTCGCGAACGTAAACCGTTTCGAAAACGTCGTATTTTACGCCGTTTTCTTCAATTTTTTCAGATTTTTTGTAGTCGTAGGAGGAATTTTTGATGCGGAGAGTGAGATTTTCATCTCCCTCCCAGCGGAAATATTCGATAGTATCGCCCTCAGTCCACTTAACGCCTGCTGACGACCAGGTGGTACCGAAGAAATCGTCGCTTGCAGCTTCGATCTCAAAATCGGAAAGAGCGTAGGGGGTAATGCCCATGGATTCTACGATCTCGCAGTAAGCGTAGTATGCTCCCAGTGAGGTCCAGTGGTGGTCGGTCTTGTAGTAGAGACCTTCCTTATCTGCAGCGATAAGGGCATCGCGAAGATTTACGTAATCGAAGCCGTTCTGCTCACACATACCGTCAAGGATACCGAAGATGCGGTCGGAATAATAGGAGCCGTAAAGGGCGGGGAGCTTATCCTCGAGAACGTCCATCTTTCGTCCCGCAAAGGCTGCGGTGCAATCGATGCCGTTCTCTTCTGCAACGGAAATGAATTTTCCGGCGTTTTCAATATTTTGTGAAAGGATACCCTCGTCGGGATAATCGCTGCGGGCAATGAGATAGCCGTCAGCGCCGAGGATAACGTCATTGTTCTGCCCCTTGAGCTGGGCGGTTTCGGAAATAGCCTTAACGCCTATGAAAAAGTTTCGAAGGGGGAACTGGTCTGCCATATAGGTGCCGAAATCGGCGGTGAAATCACCGTGGAGGAAGCCCTCGAGCTCAAACTCCGGGAAGGCTTGAAGGGTTCTGTTTTCCTCCTCCGAGAAATCCCGGTCAGGCAGGAGCCAGAAGGCAATGGCGAAAATAAAGACAAAGCCCACGGTGAGAACGGTAACGAGGATATTTTCAAAGCGGCTTTCGCGGCTTTTTGAAAGCTGCAGCTCCATATATTCGGCTGCAACGTCATCTGCTGATTTGAATTTTTCTTTTGCCATTTTCTACCTCCTGTCAGAATCTGAAGTAAAGGAAGGGATTGTATGAGGAATCCACGAGATATGCACAGCATACCGTGAGCATCGCAAAACAGCCGACGGCGATAGCGATCCGCGCAGGCTTTCCCGCTTTGTAGAGCTTGTAGAAAAGCTTCTTCGGGAGGGGAGTGGATGCGATTACAAGGATAGCGAGGAAGGGGAGAGAGCGAACGAGGTCAAAGGTCGCTCCCGATTCCGTAAAGCCTACGGTTCCCACGCCGAACATATATCCAAGATGAGTGATGCCTGCTGCCATATCCTCAAATACGAAGAGGAGCCAGCCGAAGAGCACGATGATAAGGGTGTAAATATGTGAAAATACGGCAGGGATCTTTTTCAGAACCTTGAGAAGGAAGGTTTTTTCGATAAGGAGAAGGATGCAGTAGTAAACGCCCCACAGAACGTAGTTCCAGCTCGCACCGTGCCAGAGGCCGGTAAGGAGCCATACGACGATAATGTTGCGGTACATCTGCCATTTTTTGCCGCGGTTTCCGCCGAGAGGAATGTATACGTATTCACGGAACCACGTGCCCATGGAAATATGCCAGCGGCGCCAGAATTCCGTAACGCTCTTTGATATGTAGGGGTAGAAGAAGTTTTCCTTGAAGGTGAAGCCCATCATCTTTCCGAGACCGATTGCCATATCGGAGTAACCGGAGAAGTCAAAATAGAGCTGGAAGGAATAGAAGATGATTCCGAGCCAGGCGCCTGCGATAGTAGCATCAGTCTCGGTGCCTGCGCGGAAGGCATCCCAAAGCTCGCCTGCGCAGTTTGCAAGAAGAATCTTCTTTGCAAAGCCGCAAACGAAGGTGCGAATACCGGAGGCGAACATATCAATGTTGTGGGGACGGCGTCTGAGCTGGTCGTCAACGTCCTGATAGCGGACGATAGGGCCTGCGATAAGCTGGGGGAAGAGGGTAACGTAAGCGCCGAAGGATGCGATATTCTTCTGAACCTTTGCATTGCCCATGTAAATGTCGAGAGTGTAGGACATTGTCTGGAAGGTATAGAAGGAGATACCGATGGGAAGCTCAATGTTTGCGAGGGTAGGTATCTTCTGCAGAAAATCCAGAGGAATGAGCTGGAGGTTTTCGATGATAAAGGTGTAATACTTGAAGAAGCAAAGGATAGAAAGGTTGCCGATAACGCTTATCAGCATAAATATCTTTGCTTTTTTCTTATCCGTTTCCCTGTATTTGCCTACAAAATATCCGCAGGTGTAGTCCAGAATGATGGAAAACAGCATGATGAATATGTAGACGGGCTCGCCCCAGCCGTAAAAGGCAAGGCTGACGATCAAAAGAACGAAATTCCTGAGAAAATTGGGTACCAAGAAGTAAATAAGAATTGATACCGCAAAGTAGAGAAACAGGAATTCAAGTGATGAGAAAACCATAGCTACTCCTTAAAAAGGCGATAATCGGCCAAGCCAAACTTGACCAAATAACATTATATCACAAATATAACCAAAAAGGAAGAGGTAACGGGGGGACGCAAAGAACTTTTTTGTAAAAAAGTTCTTTGCATTAACACACCGATAAACCCGAATTTGAAGATCGGCTCGCGTGCTGAGGGCGGCGGGCAAAAGGGTTCCCTGAAAATGAGCTTGCGAATTTTTAGGGGTCCCGTCAAGGGTCTGCCCGCCCTACGGGTTAGCGGCAACATTTCGACAAACCCGAATTTGCCCATCCCTTTTTCAAAGTTTTTTGGAGTGCAGAACCTTTTTTTCCTTGAATTGTCAAGTCAAGTGCAACAAAACGCCGGAAAAAAGTTCAAGAGGAGATTTCCAACCAAGGCATTTGCGAGGACGAGTATTTAAT
>SVTD01000028.1 GCA_015063955.1 Oscillospiraceae bacterium
AAAAACTCGTTCGCGTTATCTTCTCTTTAACCAAATCCAACACTTCTTTTATCGACCTTTTTTCGGCTTGACTTTTCATAGTTGGTCTACAATACACCAATATCGTCCCACCGATAAACCCGAATTTGACAAACGGTGAGAAATAGTATATAATAAAAAGGTTGAAATAAAATTCTGGAGATTATTATGCCGAGATTTTTTGTTAAGGCATCCCAGATCGGGGTGCGGGATGACGGTTCCAAAACTGTTCTTATTATTGGCGATGACGCCGCTCATATAACGAGAAGCCTGCGTATGAAGCCCGGTGAGTCTGTCTGCGTTTGCGATATGGCGCGCCGTGAGTACGACTGCTCCGTTCTCTCCGTTGGAGAGGAGGTGCTTCTGTCCGTTCTTTCAGAGCGGGAAAGCGATACGGAGCCTCCTTTTTTTGCCACCCTTTATCAGGCCCTTGTTAAGGGTGACAAGTTTGATACCGTGGTACAAAAGGCTGTGGAATGCGGCGCTTCAAGGATCGTGCCCTTTATTTCCGACAGGTGTGTCGTCCGACTGACAAAAAAGGACTGCGAGAAAAAGCGTCTTCGCTGGCAGAGGATCGCGGCGGAGGCGGCCAAGCAGTGCGGACGCGGCATAATTCCCTCAGTCGAGCCGCTTCTTACCTTCGGTGAGGCTGTGGCGGAGGCAGCAAAGGCCGATATTCCTCTCCTTTGCTACGAAGGTGAGGAGGGAGTCACTCTGCCGGGAGTCCTTCGTGAGAGAAAGGATGCCCGGACCGTCTCTATATTAATAGGAAGCGAAGGAGGCTTTGCTGCGTCTGAGGCTGATAGCGCAAAAGAGGCGGGACTTATTTCCGTCGGCCTCGGCAAGAGGATACTTCGTACGGAGACTGCGTCAGGCTTCGCCCTTGCCTGTATTTCCTACGAGCTGGAGCTTTAAAGAACCTATGTTCGCCTTGTCTTTTTCTGGATTTTGGCAAAAATTATGATATTTCACAAAAAAAGTTTCGGTTTTTATAAAGAAATGTAAAATCCCTATTGAAAATTGACAAATTATATAGTAAAATATAGTACAGGTTACACAACACAATAAAATAGGCAGAAAATACACTAAGGAGATATTATATTATGGCAAACCGTTTGTTCCAGGGCATTATCCATCAGATGACAGATACTGTAGACCGCACCATCGGAGTTATTGACGAAACAGGTGCGATCATCGCTTGCAGCGACCTTCAGAAGATAGGCGAGACCCGTCAGGAGGCAAAGGACGAGCTTTCCTACACTACCGAGCCCATCTGCGCAGGAGGCTATACATACCGTCCCATCGGCAACGGCACGAAGTGGGAATACGCAGCCTTCGTTGAGGGTGAGGATAAGATGGCTGAGAAGATGGCTTCTCTCCTTGCTATCTCCCTTGCAAATATCAAGAACCTTTACGATGAAAAGTATGACCGTAATTCCTTCGTCAAGAACATCATCCTTGACAACATTCTCCCCAGCGATATTTATATAAAGTCCAAGGAGCTCCGCTTCAACACAGAGGAGGCAAGGGTAGTATTCCTTATCAAGTTCCTCACAAAGACGGACGTTCTCCCCTTCGATGCAGTTCAGCATATCTTCCCCGATAAGTCCAAGGACTATATCATCAGCGTAGGCGAGCACGATATCGTTCTCGTTAAGGAGCTTGGCAGCGGCTACGATACGAAGAAGATCGAGAAGATGGCAAAGTCCATTGCAGATACTCTCAACTCCGAGTTCTATGCAAAGGTAACCATCGGTATCGGTACCGTAGTTGAAAACATCAAGGAGCTTGCCCGCTCCTATAAGGAAGCTCAGGTCGCTCTTGAGGTCGGTAAGGTATTCGATAACGAGAAGAACATCGTTTCCTACGAGAACCTCGGCATCGGCAGACTTATCTACCAGCTTCCCACAACTCTTTGCGAGATGTTCTTGCAGGAGGTATTCAAGGACGGCTCCATCGACAATCTGGACCGCGAGACACTCCTCACCATCCAGTGCTTCTTTGAAAACAACCTGAACGTTTCCGAGACCTCAAGAAAGCTCTTCGTTCACAGAAACACCCTCGTTTACAGACTTGAAAAGATCCGTAAGCTCACAGGTCTTGACCTGAGAGAGTTTGACCACGCTATCACCTTCAAGGTAGCGCTCATGGTAAGAAGATACCTCTCCACAAAGCCCTCCAAATATTGATCGGCAAGTCAAATACTTGAGAAAGGTCTGATTTTATGATCGATTTTCGTAACGTTAAGAAATCCTACCCCAACGGCACCTCAGCCCTTGACGGTGTGGATCTTCATGTAGATGACGGAGAGTTTGTGTTCATAGTAGGTCATTCCGGCGCAGGTAAAACTACTATGATGAAGCTCCTCCTCAGAGAGGAGGCGGCATCCTCCGGCTCCCTCGTTGTAAGCGGATACAATCTTTCAAAGATCAAAAACCGCGATATACCCTATTACAGACGCGAGCTTGGCGTTGTATTCCAGGACTTCCGTCTTTTCCCCTCCAAAACCGTTTATGAGAACGTTGCATTTGCAATGCAGGTTATCGGAACGCCTCAGTCTATGATAAAGCGCCGCGTTCCCGCCATCCTCACAACGGTAAACCTTGCGGAGAAGATGACCTGCTTCCCCCGTGAGCTTTCCGGCGGTGAGCAGCAGAGAGTTGCTCTGGCACGTGCTCTTGCAAACAATCCCAAGATCATTATTGCGGACGAGCCTACCGGTAATATCGACCCCAAGATGAGTATTGAGATCATGAATCTTCTTATGAAGATCAATAAGCTGGGTAAGACAGTTATCGTCGTTACCCACGATAAGAATCTTGTTGACTACTATAAGCAGAGAGTAGTAATACTTGACGGCGGTAAGATAGTGGAAGACAGAGTGGGAGGTATGTTCAGTTGAAAGCAGGAGCAAATAAAACAAAAACTCCCAGAAACCGTTACAGCACCCGCTTCTTTCTGAAGCAGGCATTTACAAGCATCTGGAGAAACGGAGTAATGTCAGCGGCATCCGTTGCAGTTCTTATGAGCTGTCTTGTGGTGCTTGGAGCTTTCGTTCTTCTCGTTGCAAACCTCAATGCAAACCTTGATAATATCGCAAAGCTCAACGTTATCATGGTGTTCTGTGAGTACGACCTCACGGAAGAGGAAACGAAGGACGTTGAGGGACAGATCAAAAAGCTTCCCAATATTGACACGTGCAAGCATATAACAAAAGAGGAGTCCCTCCAGAAAATGAAGGAGGAGAGCAAGAACCCCGGCGTATACGACGATATGACCGGTGAGAACAATCCTCTTTGTGAGTCCTTTGAGGTCACCTATGCCGATGACGATGAAACGAAGGTGTTTGACCTTGAGGCAAAGCTGAAAAAGATCGAGGGTGTCCGCGATATCAACAGCGTATACCAGACTGCAAAGACCATCGATAACTTCAAAAACGGTATCATGCTGGTGTTCACATGGTTCCTCGTTATCCTTTTTGTGGTCAGCATCTTCGTTATCATCAATACCATCAAGCAGTCCGTGTTTGCAAGACGCCACGAGATCACCGTTATGAGATACGTAGGCGCCACCAATACCTTTATCACAATGCCCTTCGTTTTTGAGGGAGTGATAATCGGAGCCTGCGCAAGCGTTATTGCATATATTATCGAAATGCTGTTATATAATTATGTAGGAAAAACTGCTCTCGGCAGCGTTTCCTTCATATCCATCATCGGCGAAAAGGCTGTTGCTCTGCCTTTGCTTTGCGGATTTATCGTAGTGGGAATCCTCACAGGTATTATCGGAAGCTCGGCATCCCTCAGAAAGTACCTTAAGTCCTGATGCCCTCGTCTACGGCAATTTTTGCCGGGAAAGGAACATAGCGAAAAATGAAATTTCAAATAAAGAATATAAAGAAAGCCTCGGCGCGTATAATATCAGCGGCCCTTGCCGGCCTTATGGCATTCGGCCTTCTTATTATGTGCCCCGCGGTTCCCTCTGTAAGAGCCGAGAGCGCCTCCATCCAGCAGATGCAGGATGAGATCAAGGGCCTCGAGCAAAAGCAGAAGGAGCTTCTCGGAAAGATCAACTCTCTCTCCGATGAAGAAAAGAAAACCGAAGAGTACAGACAGAGCCTCGGCTACCTTCTCGATACCGTAACTGATAAGATCACAACGGCAAATGCCCTTATCGATGATCTCAAGCGCAGCATTGAGGAAACCGAAAAGGCCATCGAGGAGCTGAACGTAAAAATTGCAGAAACTACCGAAAAGATCAAGGAGCGTATGCGTGCGAACCACGAGGCAGGAGCAGAGAACTACTTCTCCATCCTCATCGGTGCAGAGGATATCGGCGATTTCCTTTCAAGAGTGGAAAGAGTCAACTCTATGATGGAATACGATACGAAGCTCCAGGAGCAGTTCGAGGCTGAAAAGACTGCCCTCGAAGAAAAGAAGGTAGATCTCGAAGCATCCAAGGCGCTTAACGAGAAAACTCTCGAGGCCCTTGAAAAGGATAAGGCAGAAAGCGAGCGCCTTGCGGCTGATGCCGAAAAGTATATCAATTCTCTGAAATCCGATATTTCTCAGTACGAATCCCAGTATAAGCAGGCAAAGGCTGCAGAGGCAGCTCTTGACTCCCAGATCGAGGCTATCCTCCTTGAAAGACAAAAGGAACAGGAAAAGCTCCAGCAGCAGCAGCAGGGAGGCAGTAATAATAACCAGCAGACAACTGCAAGCGGTGCGTTTATGTGGCCTCTCCCCACGGGACAGGGATATATATCCTGCTACTATGGCGGAAGGGATCCCAACGGTGCTCCTCACTATGCCGTGGATATTGCAGGCTTCTATTCCGGACTTCCCCCCATCTATGCTGCTAACGACGGCTATGTCTTAACGGCATCATATCACTACAGCTACGGCTATTACGTTCTTATCGACCACGGTAACGGCATCGCTACCCTTTACGCTCACTGCTCAAGACTGACAGTCAGCGCAGGTCAGACGGTAACAAAGGGAACCACCATCGGCTACGTTGGTACGACGGGCTTCTCTACGGGCAACCATCTCCATTTTGAGTTCAGAGTAAACGGTAAGAAGGTAAACGCCCTCAATTATATGACCGCCGGCTGTAAATAACCGAAACGTTATCCGACAGCGGAAAGGATCATTATATGTCAGATAAAGAGTACAACGGCGACTCAGTGCAGAGCAGTGGGGAGCCTATCCTGTCAGTAAAAACAGTAGGGGCAGGTTTTCCGGGCTATAACGGCACAGGCTCGGGAGGCGGTTCAGGAACCGGTAAGAGCGGCGTCCCCGTGGTGGCGGTCGTCGTTATCGTGCTGGTTGCAATACTTATCACCTTTATGACCACCTACGTTCTCACGGTTGCGTCCCCTTCGCCCTCCGTTGACGGAGTTCCCGAGGAGGCGTATACCAAGATCGACCAGATCAGTGGGATCCTTGAGGACGAATACCTCTACGATATTGACGAAAAGACCCTCAGCGACTATATCCTCAAGGGCTATATGTACGGCATCGGCGACAATTACTCCGAATATTTCACTAAAGAAGAATTTGATGCCCTTATGAGCGATACCAACGCCGAGATGGTGGGCATCGGAATCAGCGTGGTTGCAGATTCAAATTACGGCGGCATCCTTGTTATAAGCGTTTTCCCCGATTCTCCCGCCCAGAAGGCAGGAGTGCTTCCCGGTGATATCATAACCCACATAAAGGTTGACGGCGAGATGGTAAGCGTCCAGAGCCTCGGCCTTACCGTAGCGTCAAATGCGATGCGCGGCGAAGAGGGAACGGCGGCAGAGTTTATCGTATCCCGCGGAGAGGGCGACCCCGAGACCGTTGAGTTTTCAATAGAGCGCGGCGCCATCACCGAGTATACCGTAACCTACAGAGTCCATTCCGAGGATGAAAAGATAGGCGTTATCGCCATTTCCTCCTTTGATAAGGAGACCCCTAACCAGTTTAAGACGGCTTACGACGAGCTTCTCGCAAAGGGCTGTGAAAAGCTGGTCATCGACGTGAGAAACAATCCCGGCGGCGAGCTTGTGTCCGTTTGCGTCACTCTCGATATGCTCGTTCCCGAGGGCCCCGTTATCAGAACCGTTGATAAAAAGGGAAACGAGGAGGTCGTTTATAACTCCGATAAGGACGAGACAAACGTCCCCATCGCCGTTCTCGTAAACGGCAATACGGCCAGCGCAGGCGAGCTTTTTGCGGCTGCGCTCCGGGACTACGAAAAGGCAGTTCTCGTAGGTGAGACCACCTTCGGAAAGGGAAGCATGCAGACCACTATGAGCTTCTCCGACGGTACGGCGTTCAAGTATACCTACCGCTACTACTGCCCGCCCTTCTCCGATAACTACGACGGAGTGGGACTTACCCCCGACGTTAAGGCAGAGCTTTCAGAGGAAGCGCTTTCCCACTTTTTCACAATGACTGACGCTGAGGATACACAGCTCAAGGCGGCAGTAGATGAGCTTAATAAGTAAGAAACGAAAGGATATACAGAAATGGCAGAAACAAATTTCACACTTTATACTAAAGAAGGCTTTCAGCAGCTTGTAGACGAGCTTGCATATCTTAAGGACGTCCGCGTTCCCGAGATCAAGGTGCAGCTTGCAGAGGCAAGAAGCCACGGAGACCTTTCCGAGAACTCCGAGTACGATGAGGCAAGAGATGCACAGGCAAAATGCTATGCAAGAATTGCCGAGGTAGAGGAGCTTATCAAGCACGCAAAGATCATCGACGAGTCTGACTTCAAGGCAGGCGTTGTAAGCATCGGAAGCCTTGTTAAGGTATATGATAAGACCTTTGAGGAGGAGTGCGAGTACACAATCGTTGGTTCCAACGAGGTTAATGCATTCCTTAATATGATCACAGACCACAGCCCTATCGGTCAGGCACTTATGGGCGCAAAGGCAGGCGACCTTGTTAAGTACACAGCACCCTGCGGCGAGGTAGAGCTCGAGGTCCTTTCCGTAGAAAGAGCAAAAAGAAACTAATCGTTTCTTGATTGAAAAGATAAAAGAGAAAAGATAAGAGAAAAGGAACAAAACCGCTTTGGCGGTTTTGAATCTTTATTGAAAAGATAAAGATAGAAAGTTGGAAAATAAAATGGCAGAAAATATGCAGAAGGACCTTAGTGAGCAGGTTCTTATAAGAAGGGAAAAGCTGGCAGCTCTCCAGGACGCGGGCAAGGATCCTTTCGTTATTACAAAGTTTTGTGTAACACATCATTCAACAGATATTAAGGAAAACTTTGAAGCTCTCAACGGATGCGAGGTAACCATCGCAGGACGTATGATGTCAAAGCGCGTAATGGGTAAGGCCTCCTTCTGTAACGTTCAGGACCTTCCCGGCAGCATCCAGTCCTACGTTTGCCGCGACTCCCTCGGTGAAGAGGAGTACGCTGCATTCAAGAAGCTTGATATCGGCGATCTCGTTGGTATCAAGGGTACTGTTTTTGAAACAAAGACAGGCGAAAAGTCTATCCACGCAACAGAGGTAACTCTTCTTTCCAAGAGCCTTCAGGTTCTTCCCGAGAAGTTCCACGGCCTTACAAACACGGATATGCGTTACCGTCAGAGATACGTTGACCTTATCATGAACCGCGAGGTCAAGGATACCTTTGTAAAAAGATCAAAGATCATCGCAGCTATCCGCCGTTATCTTGACGGAGAGGGCTTTATGGAGGTTGAAACTCCTATGCTCGTTTCCAACGCAGGCGGCGCTGCAGCGCGTCCCTTCGAAACTCACTTTAACGCTCTTGATGAGGACGTAAAGCTCCGTATTTCCCTTGAGCTCTACCTCAAGCGCCTTATCGTCGGCGGTATGGAGAGAGTATACGAGATCGGCAGAGTTTTCCGTAACGAGGGCGTTGATACAAGACACAACCCCGAGTTCACACTTATGGAGCTCTATCAGGCATATACCGACTACCACGGTATGATGGACCTTACAGAGAACCTTTACCGCTACGTTGCAAACGCAGTACTCGGTACAACTCAGATCGTCTATAACGGCATCGAGATGGACCTCGGCAAGCCCTTTGAGCGTATCACAATGCTTGATGCAGTTAAGAAGTACTCCGGTGTTGACTTCAACGAGATCAATACTCTCGAGGAGGCAAGAGCTATCGCAAAGGAAAAGGGAGTTGAATTTGAGGAGCGCCACAAGAAGGGCGATATTCTCAACCTCTTCTTTGAGGAGTTCGTTGAGCATAACCTTATTCAGCCTACCTTCGTAATGGACCATCCCATCGAGATCTCTCCCCTTACAAAGAAGAAGCCTGAGGATCCCAACTACGTTGAGCGTTTCGAGTTCTTTATGAATGGCTGGGAGATGGCAAACGCATACTCAGAGCTTAACGACCCCATCGACCAGAGAGAGAGATTTAAGGCTCAGGAGGAGCTTCTCGCTCAGGGCGATGACGAGGCTAACACTACAGATGAGGACTTCCTCTACGCTCTCGAGCTTGGTATGCCCCCCACGGGCGGTATCGGCTTCGGTATTGACAGAATGACAATGCTCCTCACCGATAGCCAGTCTATCCGTGACGTTCTTCTTTTCCCCACCCTCAAGTCCCTTGACGCGCCCGCAAAGAAGGAAGAAAAGGAAGAGGAGAAGGAAGAGGTCATCGACTTTTCTAAGGTGGTTATCGAGCCCCTCTTTGAGGAGTGCGTAGATTTCGAGACCTTCTCAAAGTCCGATTTCAGAGCAGTTAAGGTTAAGGCCTGCGAGGCAGTAAAGAAGTCTAAGAAGCTTCTTCAGTTCACTCTTGATGACGGTACGGGAACTGACCGCACTATCCTCAGCGGTATCCACGCATACTACGAGCCCGAAGAGCTCGTTGGCAAGACCCTCGTGGCAATTACAAACCTTCCCCCCAGAGCAATGATGGGAATCGAGTCCTGCGGTATGCTTCTTTCCGCAGTACACACCGAGGATGGTGAGGAAAAGCTGAACCTTCTTATGGTATCTAACCGTATCCCCGCCGGAGCAAAGCTCTATTAATAATTATGAAGGAATCCGCTTTTGCGGATTCCTTTTTTCGTCAGATCCGGACTTATCGGGGAGGGGAACGGGGACGCAAAGGACTTTAGTGCGAAAATAAAGAAAGCAATAATTGTAGCGTCAGCTATTTCGCACCAGCTTCGCCGAAAGGCGAAGCAAAAGATATCAAAAGCTTGTCCTCTGCACTCTCAAAAAACTTTGTACTATTGGTGTAGCTGAAGTTTACAAGGCAAAAGTTGCAGGGCAAAGCCCTGCGGCGCTTACAGCGCCAGCCAACGCGGTAAAACCCCGAAAATGAACTCGATCATTTTCGGGGTTATTCCCGTATAGCGTTGGCTTTTGCCTTTTCGCTATCTTTGTTTTGTTGAAGTTTTTTGCGGAGCTTTTTTTCAAAAAAGCGACCGTTTCCTTGTTACTTGAACAGTTCGATAAACCCGGATTTAGAAATCTAATCGTGAGAAATCCTGTATTGGTGGGTTTTTTTCAAAAAATGCAAGATACCTATTGCAAAATGAGAAGAAATGTATTAAAATATTTTCAGCTATTTATATTTCGAAAGGAGCTATCCCGCAAGGGATGAGTATTAATTATGGTAGTAGCAGGAGATTTCAAGAACGGAATCACATTTGATATGGACGGACAGGTAATGCAGGTTATCGAGTTCCAGCACGTTAAGCCCGGTAAGGGTGCGGCTTTCGTTCGTACAAAGCTCAGAAACGTTATCACAGGATCTGTAATTGAGAAGACTTTCTCTCCCACAGATAAGTATGAGGATGCAAGAATCGACCGCAAGGAAATGCAGTACCTTTACAGCGACGGTGAGCTTTACTACTTCATGGATATGGAGTCCTACGAGCAGATCCCCCTCGATGCAGACAAGCTTTCCGATAACTTCAAGTTCGTTAAGGAAGAGATGATCTGCCAGATCAAGTCCTACAAGGGTAACGTATTCTCTGTAGAGCCTCCCATGTTCGTTGAGCTTCTCATCGTTGATGCAGAGCCCGGCGTTAAGGGTGATACAGCTACAGGTACAACAAAGAACGCAACTGTTGAAACAGGTGCCGTTGTTCGTGTTCCCCTCTTCATCGAGTCCGGTGAGACGATCAGAATCGATACACGTACAGGCGAGTATCTCGAGCGTGCATAAGCACAGGACGGATTCGCAGAATAATTACGAACCACTGAACTAAAAGCTCAGAAGGCGTCATCGCAGACAGAATAGTACTGCGACGGCGCCTTTTGTATTGAATATAATAACGAAAGGAATAATAATTATGACAATCAGCGAAAAGAGCGCATACCTCAAGGGCCTTGCAGAAGGCATGAAGCTTGATACCGAAAAGGCAGAGGGCAAGCTTATTGCAGGTCTTCTTGATCTGGTTTCCGATATTGCACTTGCAGTTGAAACTCTTGACGATGACTACGCAAGCATCGAGGAGTACGTTGAGGAGATCGATTCCGATCTCGGCGATCTTGAGGAGTACGTTTACCTTGAGGATGAAGAGGACGAGTGCCTCTTTGATGAGGATGACGACTTTGACGAGTATGAGGACTGCGACGGCGAGTGCGAGGGCTGCTGCGGCTGTGACGATCTTGACGAGCTCGATGCTATGGACGGCGACGTGTTCGACCTTGATGAAGAGGGCATGAGATGCATCATGTGCGAAAACTGCGGAGATACTATCTGCTACGATGAAAGCCTTGACCCCTCCGAGATCGTTTGCCCCGCCTGCGGCGAGCTTTGCTGCAAGGCTGAGAGCGAGGAATAATTCTGCAATTGCATAAGATTTTTATTCGCCATATTGTACAAATCCGATTGTACAATATGGCGAATAATCTTGTTATAATCTTTTTCTACAATATAAAATATACGGCAAGTTTTTGAAAATCTATTGACAAAACATGGCTTTGAGGATACAATTAATCTATAAAGCTATAAGTGTGTCGTGGACACAGGCTTGAAAATTTTTAATGGAGGTTTTTTCGATATGAAAAAAACAATTTCGCTTGTACTTATCGCGATCATGCTCCTCTCCTGCGTAGCATTTGCGGTTCCTGCAAGCGCAAAGGCGACAGCTCAGAATATCGCTTACGTAGACGCTCTCTACTTTGAGAATGCTCCTACTATCGACGGTTATATCTCTGAGGCTGAATGGGGTGAGTCCACATTCTCCATCACAGCATGGGACTGTGCAACAACTGACGATACCTCTCCCTGGTACGAATTCTTCTATAACAAGCATTCCGCAACAAACAGAGATGACTACGGCGAGTTCACATATACAGTGTGGCTCCGTTGGGACCTTAACAAGTTCTACGTAGGTATCAAGGTAAACGATCCCGATAAGCATTGTCTCAAGAACGGTACAACCAACACTTGGGACGGTGACGCTGTTCAGATGAGAATCGACAAGGGCGGCGCAAACGCTGCTACAAACGGCGGTGACTTTACAGTAACAGCTGACAGAAAGAAGCCCTGGAGCACAAACAACGTTCCTGACTTCCTCTTCGGTTACGTAGAGATCGCAGGCGGCTTCTCTGAGGCATGGGAGAACGTTTCCAATAAGGGTATGACATCCTTCTCCAACAACCCCCTCGGCGTAACTAACTGTGTAGTAGCTCCCGCAGGCAGCAACTATTCTACAGATACAGCTGCAGGCATTACAACATACGAGGTTGCTATTCCCTGGGCTTACATCTTCAACGGCGAGTATGATTCTCTCCTTATGATCAACTATAAGCCCGGCCGTGGTGACGGTCCTCGCGGTGCTATCGGCCGTGAGCTCGGTATATCTATGGCAGTTCTTAACGACGGTGCAAACGCTACAGCAGGTTGGGATGCATTCATGGCATGGGGCTCCGGTATCTGCGGTGCACATCAGGAAGAGGGCGCTCTTGCAGCTTCCGGCTCTAACAGCGTAACACTCGTATCTACACCTGCAACACAGACAGCAGGATACCAGACATACGATCCCACATCTCTCCTTGATGCAAAGTTCAATCAGGATAACATCGACGCTGCAGGCGTATACTACGACTACCTCGGCGGCGACACACTCAAGAGCGAAAAGGTTTCCTACGATTCTCTCTACACCATCACATACGATGATGCAGCAGACCTCTCCATCTGGGGTGCTCCTGAGTACCACGGTAAGATCAACAACCTCGGCGGCACACACGGTAACGTTCTTGACTATACCGATATGACAGCTGATAACGTTGATACATACATCGACACACGTGACGGTACTGTTGAGTACCTCTTCCCCACATCCTACACCTTCGAGTTCGACATCATGTACACAGCTGTTGAGCAGATGGCTGAGGGTTACGGCTCCGAGCTTTACAACTGGTTCGGCGGTGCATCCGGCTATAACTTCCAGTGCGGTTACTTCTTCAACGATAACGCATTTAAGGTAATTAACTGGAATGACCAGAACGAGGTTCTTTCCACTTATCCTTATGACCTCAAGAAGGACAATTGGTATAACTGGAAGTTCCAGTTCGATAACGAGTCCTGTAACGCACGTCTCTGGATCGACGACCTCTCCACAGAGGCTGATAACGTAGAGGCAGGCACACCCGGTCAGCTCGGTTACACTAACGAGTGGGGTACCCTCGTAGTTAACTCCTGCTGGAGATACTACTACTACTCCACAGAGAAGGCTCTCACAGAAGGTACACTCCTTCTGTTCAGACAGATGAACACAAAGGTTGCATACGACAACGTAAAGATCTATAACTTCGCAAGCGTAGGCGAGGTATTCGTTAAGGATGAAACACCCGGCGGCTCTGTAGGCGGCGGCACACAGACAGGTCCTATCACAGGCGGTGGCTCCGTTGGTACAGGTGATGCTAATAAGGTTGACGGCCTTTGGAATATCCCCGTAACTGTCGCAAAGCAGTATCTCTCTGCTACGAAGCTTTCCTTTACAGTTAAGGTAACAGACGGCACATTTGAAGGCGTTAAGGGCCTTAACGACGGTACATACACAGTTGAAGAAGTTGCTGCAGGTGAGTATCTCATCACAATCAATAACTTCGATCAGCTCAAGGGCCTCAAGGCAGGCGATAAGTTCTTTGACATCGTCATTAAGTCTGATGCTGAGACAGTTGATGAGCTTGCAAGCGCTGTATCTGTCTCAGATGCTTATACATATCAGAACACAGGCGACGGTATGGTATTTATCATCCTCGCAGTAGTAGTATCCATTCTCGGATGCGCTATCGTGATCGGTAAGAGAAGAAGCGCTGTAAGATAAATTACAGAATTTAAGCCTCCCGACTTTGTCGGGAGGCTTTCTTTTAATTCAAAATAGTCAAGTGCCGAAAACAACACAATATAATACAATTGCCGAAAATAAAAAAAGACTTGATTTAGGATGAGATATTTGGTATACTGATAGAGTCCTGAATGTCGCTGTAGCTCAGCAGGATAGAGCAACCGCCTCCTAAGCGGTAGGTCGGAGGTTCGAATCCTCTCAGCGACGCCAAAAAAGCACCTTTGGGTGCTTTTTTTTGTGTTGCTAATGCGTATTCTTCTTTAGTATTATTTTACGGTTAATGCGGTTGCAGAGGAAATGTAAAGAATATGGCGCTGCTTCATAAAAATGACGCCTTGAATTTTGTCCAAATTAGTATTGGGATCTATGTCAAATTATATATAAATAACGCCGCTAAAAAAAATAACAAGTGATTGAAAAACAAAAAAGCGTGTGGTATAATGTATAAGTATAAATATAAACTGAGGTATTTTGCGATTTTTCATTTACACGGTTTGTATATTAAGGAAATAGCCTGAAAGACTTCAGGCTTCGCTTGTGCAAAATGAGTCCCGTAGGTGCAGGCGAACGGAAAGGACCGGTCAAAACTATGAACAAGATCACAATTATCGGCACAGGAAGCGTAGGCTCCACTATTGCCTACACTCTTTGCATCAACGGAACTGCTTCCGAGATCGTTATGATCGATATTAACGGCGAAAAGGCAAAGGGAGAGGCGCTGGACATCCGTCAAGGCACACCCTTCTGCAATCCCTGCTCGGTATATGCGGGAAACTATGAGGACGCCAAGGGAAGTGATATAGTTATCATAACAGCAGGCGTTGCAAGAAAGCCCGGACAGTCCAGGCTTGATCTTGCCCAGACCAACATTGACGTATTGAAGATCATCACAAAAAAGATAGTCAGTGCAGCTCCCGACGCAACGTATATAATCGTCAGCAACCCTGTCGATATTCTTACATACGCATTCTGTAAGTATTCGGGTATACCCGAGGAGCGTATCATCGGCTCGGGAACTATCCTTGATACTGCGCGCCTTCGCTCAAGGCTTTCTGAGATGTACCGAGTAAACCAACAGAACGTTCACGCGTACGTTCTCGGTGAGCATGGCGATTCATCCTTTATTCCCTGGTCCATTGCCAATATTTCAAACGTTCCCACAGAGGATTATGCAAAAAGCATCTCCTCAGGTGACGTTTATCCAGAGCTTTCAAAAAATGATATCGAGGAGTACGTTCATACCTCCGGCGCCGTCGTGATCGAGCGTAAGGGTGCAACCTTCTACGCCGTTTCTATGTCCGTGTGTTACATCTGCAAGTGCTTGCTCAGCGGTATAGATACTACAATGACCGTTTCCACAATGCTTCACGGTGAGTACGGCCTTTACGATATCTGCCTCAGCCTTCTCAACGTTGTGGGAAGCCGCGGCGCACACTCAAAAATACTTCTGCCTCTTAACGATCAGGAGATCCGTGCCCTTTATAAGAGTGCGGGAAATCTCAGGTCTGTAATAAACAGCATAAAGCTTTAACTGAAAGGAATCAACTGAAATGGAATACCGTATTGAACACGACTCTATGGGCGAGGTTAAGGTTCCCGCCGACCGTCTCTGGGCGGCTCAGACTCAGAGAAGCTGCCAGAATTTTGAGATCGGCGTTGGCATTGAAACTATGCCCCGCGAGATCATCCACGCTTTCGGAATCCTCAAGAAGGCGGCGGCTCAGGCAAACCACGCTCTCCGCCCCGAAAAGATGACGGATGAAAAGCTTGAGGCTATCAAGGCAGCCTGCGACGAGGTCATCTCAGGTACTCTTAACGATCATTTTCCCCTTGTCGTATGGCAGACGGGAAGCGGCACTCAGTCCAATATGAATTCAAACGAGGTAATTGCAAACCGCGGAAACGGCATTCTCGGAAAGAAGCTTCTCCATCCCAATGACGACGTGAATATGAGCCAGTCCTCAAACGATACCTTCCCCACGGCAATGCATATTGCGGCAGTTCTTTCCATTGAGGAAAAGCTTATCCCCGCAGCAGAGGAGCTTATCGAGACCTTCAAGAGACTGGAGGCAGAGAACGAGGGAATAGTCAAGAGCGGACGCACACACCTTCAGGATGCGACCCCCATCACCTTCTCCCAGGAGATCAGCGGATGGAGATCAAGCCTTGAAAGAGACGTTGAGCTTCTTAACCTTGCTGTCCGTCCCCTTTACGAGCTTGCCCTCGGCGGTACTGCCGTAGGTACGGGGCTTAATGCCCCCAAGGGCTTTTCCGAAAAGGTTGCCGAAGAGGTTGCCTCGCTTACAGGCAAGCCCTTCGTAACCGCAGAGAATAAGTTCCACGCCCTTACATCCAAGGATGAGCTTGTGTTTGCACACGGTGCAATCAAGGCTCTTGCGGCAGATATGATGAAGATCGCAAACGATATCCGCTGGCTTGCGTCCGGCCCCCGCGACGGTCTCGGAGAGATATATATCCCCGAAAACGAGCCCGGAAGCTCCATCATGCCCGGCAAGGTAAACCCCACTCAGTGTGAGGCTGTTACAATGGTTGCAGTTCAGGTAATGGGTAACGACGTAGCTGTGGGAATCGCCGCATCTCAGGGCAACTTTGAGCTTAACGTGTTCATGCCTGTTTGCGTATATAATTTCCTCCAGTCAAGCCGCCTTCTTTCTGAGGCTATCCGTTCCTTTAATAAGAACTGCGCTGTGGGAATTACCGCAAACCGTGAAAAGATGCACCATAACCTTCACAACTCTCTTATGCTGGTAACGGCACTCAATCCCTATATCGGATACGAGAACGCCGCAAAGACAGCGAAGAAGGCATATAAAGATAACATTTCTCTGAAGGAGGCATGCGTTGCCCTCGGATTCCTTACAGAGGAAAGATTTGATGAGGTCTTCCATCCCGAGCAGATGGTGTGACCGCGGTGAAAAATACGGGTAGCCGTAAGTCTTAATTTTCACCGAAATGGAGATAAAAATGAAATTCTCATATTTTCCCGGCTGTACTCTCAAAAACAAGGCAAAGGACCTGGACCTCTGGGCAAGAAAAAGCGCTGAGGCTCTCGGGGCAGAGCTTTGCGAGATAGAGAATTGGCAGTGCTGCGGCGGAGTTTTCACAAGCTCTGCCGATGAGATAGCAACAAAGCTTTCGAGCGTTCGTATCCTGAAGGCGGCACGTGAGCGCGGTCTTGTTACCGTATGCGCCGCCTGCCATAACGTTGTAAAGCAGACTAACTGCGCAATGAGGGACGACGCTGAGTTTTGCGCAAAGGTCAATCGCTATATGGGCGAGGACGAATACCGCGGTGAGACCGAGGTATACCATTATCTCGAGCTTCTTCGAGACGTTATCGGCTTTGATACCCTCAAAAAAAAGGTCAAAAATCCCCTGAAGGGCAAAAAGATTGCCGCGTATTACGGCTGCCTTCTTCTCCGTCCCTCAAAGGTAATAGGACTTGACGATCCCGAAAACCCTATGGTTATGGAAAATATGATAAAGGCGCTGGGAGCCGACCCCGTGTATTTTGCCCGCAGAAACGAGTGCTGCGGAGCTTATACGGTTATGGAGGACCCTGCCATAGCAAAGAAAAACAGCGAGAGCATAGTGAAAAATGCTGCCCTTCAGGGTGCTGATATGATAGTCACCGCCTGCCCCCTTTGCTACTATAATCTTAAAAAGAACGGTGACAGTATTCCCGTTTATTATTTCACAGAGCTTCTTGCTGAGGCTCTCGGGGTAAAGGAGGGCGAAAATGAATAATCAGGCTCTCAAAAAAGAGATACTCCGAATGAGCGGCACCGATCCTATGAAATGCATGGCATGCGGCAAATGTACCGCCACCTGCCCTGCATTTGATGAAATGGAGTATCATCCCCATCAGTTCGTAAGCATGATAAAAAATGCAAATATCGCGCCGCTCATAAGGTCTGAGTCCGTATATAAATGCCTCACCTGCTTTGCCTGCGCCGAGCGGTGCCCCCGCGGCGTAGAGCCTGCAAAGCTTATAGAGGCTGTCCGCCTCGTTGCCATCCGTCCCCAGGGCAAGAACAGAATGACTGCCGGGGATATTGCAGAAAAGCTTGATGACGATATGCCTCAGCAGGCTATCGTTGCGGCTTTCAGAAAATATACTAAGTAAGGAGGAAAAGAAAATGCAAAGAATCGGCGTATTTGTATGCTGGTGCGGAAGCAATATTGCCGGAACCGTAGACGTCCGTGCAGTTGCAGAGGCTCTTTCCAGGGAGCCCGGCGTAGTCTTTTCCTGCGACTATCAGTATATGTGCTCAAAGACCGGTCAGGATATGATAAAGGATGCGGTTCGCGAACATAAGCTTACGGGCATCGTTGTTTGCTCCTGCTCCCCCAGAATGCACGAGCAGACCTTCAGAAAAACTGCCGCTGCGGCAGGACTTAATCCTTATATGGTGGAGATCGCCAACATCCGCGAGCAGTGCTCCTGGGTACATAAGGATATGATCGTCGGCACTGAGAAGGCAATAATTCTCGGCCGTGCCGCCGTTGCAAAGGTAAACCTCAATTCTCCCCTCACCCCCGGTGAGTCCCCCGTAACAAAGAGAGCGCTGGTCATCGGCGGCGGAATTGCGGGAATACAGACTGCTCTTGATATTGCAGACGCAGGCTTTAAGGTGGATATCGTTGAGAAAAAGCCTACTATCGGCGGAAAAATGGCTCAGCTTGATAAGACCTTTCCGACCCTTGACTGCGCTGCATGCATCCTTACCCCCAAAATGGTGGATGCGGCTCAGCACGAGAATATCCGTATCTTCTCCTACTCCGAGGTGGAGGAGGTTCGCGGATTCGTGGGCAATTTTGACGTTAAGATCAAGAAAAAGGCCCGCTACGTAAACGAAGATATCTGCACGGGCTGCGGAGCTTGTGTTGATAAATGTCCTATGAAAAAGGTTCCCAATGAGTTCAATCTGGGAATGGATATGCGCCGAGCTATCTATATTCCCTTTGCTCAGGCAGTTCCGAAGGTCGCTACGATTGACCCCAGCGCCTGCAATATGCTGAAAAACGGCAAATGCGGCGTTTGTCAGAAGGTGTGCACCGCAGGAGCAATCGATTATACTCAGAAGGATGAATATATTGATGAAAAGTACGGCGCCATCGTCGTTGCAACGGGCTATGATCCCATTAGCCTTGAAAAGTTCGACGAGTACGCCTACAATCAGTCAAAGGACGTAATCACGTCCCTTGAATTTGAGCGCCTTACAAATGCGGCAGGCCCCACCGCCGGAAAGCTTCTCCGTCCCTCCGACGGACGCCATCCCGAAAAAATAGTATTCGTTCAGTGTGTGGGAAGCCGCTGTGCCTCCTGCGCTGAAAAGGGTAAGGAATACTGCTCAAAGATCTGCTGTATGTATACGGCAAAGCACGCAATGCTCACCCGTGATAAGTATCCGGATACCGAGGTGTACGTTTTCTATATCGACGTCCGCACCCCCGGCAAGAGCTTTGACGAGTTCTATCGCCGTGCCGTTGAGGAATACGGCGTAAAGTATATAAAGGGAACTGTAGGCAAGGTAGTGCCCGAGGGCGATAAGCTTCTCGTTCAGGCAGCCGACCTTCTTACGAATACGCAGATGCACATCGATGCCGATCTCGTGGTCCTTGCGGCTGCCATCGAGCCCGATAAGTCTGCCCGCTCCCTTGCAACAATGCTTACGGCAAGCATGGATACCAACGATTTCTTCACAGAGGCACACCCGAAGCTCCGTCCCGTGGAAAGCCCCACGGCAGGAGTATTCCTTTCAGGTGCGTGCCAGGGTCCTAAGGATATTCCCGAAACCGTATCTCAGGCAGGTGCGGCGGCTTCTAAGGTCATCGGACTTCTTGCAAAGGATAAGCTTATCGGCAACCCCTGTGTTGCCTCTTCAAACGAGCTTATGTGTAATGGCTGCTCCTCTTGCGAGAGGGTGTGCCCCTACGGTGCCATCACCTATGAGAACAAAGAATTCAGAATGCCTGACAGAACGGTAAAGGTGCGCCGTGTTGCACGGGTCAATCCTGCTGTGTGTCAGGGATGCGGCTGTTGTACCGTTACCTGCCCCTCGGGTGCAATGGATCTTCGCGGCTTTGAAAACAGCCAGATAATGGCGGAGGTGGATGCAATATGCAAGTAAAGGAATATAAGCCCCTTATCGTGGCATTTTGCTGTAACTGGTGCTCCTATGCGGGTGCCGACCTTGCGGGCAATAACCGCGCAAATTATCCTGCCGAGGTAAAGATCATCCGCGTGCCCTGCTCCTGCAGAGTCAACCCCACGTTTATCCTTCGTGCTTTTCAGAAGGGTGCTGACGGGGTTATCATCTGCGGATGCCATCCCGGCGACTGCCACTATACGTCCGGTAACTACTACACGAGACGCAGAATGGCTATGCTTTTCTCAATGCTTGACTTTCTCGGCATCGAGAGGGAAAGAACGAGAGTTGAATGGATATCTGCGGCAGAGGGCGCAAAGTTTTCTGCCACTATGAATGAGTTTGCAAATACCGTTGCCGCTCTCGGCGAAAATAAAAGACTGGAGGATCTGAGATGCAAAAAGTAACGAGAGATATACTTGTAAAAAGAGCATCAGAGCTCCTTGCAGA
The DNA here is from genome assembly GCA_015063955.1 of Oscillospiraceae bacterium. Taxonomy (GTDB): domain Bacteria; phylum Bacillota; class Clostridia; order Oscillospirales; family CAG-272; genus Avispirillum. Next base: position 19,942 of record SVTD01000028.1, read on the forward strand.
CGGTACAGTATCCTCCGTTCTCGGGTGGAAGGCGGGAGAGTTTGACTATGACGTTACTCCCGCAACCTTCACGGATACCGAATCCCTTGAAAAGGGCTTCGTATGGAGCGACTTTTCAGCGGCTAACCTTTCAAAATATTTGGTTTCAAAAACGAAATCTGCAGAGGGAAGGATACTTGTTTTCTTAAAGCCCTGTGATACCTATTCCTTTAATCAGCTTCTCACAGAGCACCGCATCGATCGCGAAAAGGTCTACGCTGTAGGCGTTCCCTGCGAGGGAATGGCCGATATCAATAAAATAAGAAGCATCTGCGGCGACGGGATTATAAAAATCGATTGCGGCGAAAAGCTCACCGTTGAAACGCTTTACGCAGACGAGCCCTTCGTTGTCGAGCCCTCGGAGGTGCTTCTTGAAAAGTGCGAAAGCTGTAAATCCAAAAAGCACGTAGCATACGACGAGCTTCTCGGTGAGGAGGGCGAGGTCGTTGACTCCTCCAGATTCAGCGAGGTGGAAAGGCTTGAGGCAATGAGTGCCGACGAGCGATTTGAATTCTGGCAGGGAGAGCTTTCACGTTGTATCCGTTGCAACGCCTGCCGTGACGCCTGTCCTGCCTGCACCTGCGAGGTCTGCGTTTTCAACAATCCCGCGTCAGGGGTTGAAACGAAGGCTCCCTCCGACAGCTTTGAGGAAAAGATGTTCCATATTATCAGAGCCTTCCACGTTGCGGGCAGATGCACCGACTGCGGCGAATGCTCCCGTGTATGTCCCCAGAATATTCCTCTCCACCTTCTTAACCGTAAGCTTATCAAGGATATGAACGAAAGCTACGGCACCTATCAGGCAGGAGAGACTGTCGGAGCTTCCTCTCCTCTTACTGAATATACCCTCGGCGATCCCGAGGCTGGCGACGTTCTCGAGGGAGGTGGCAAGAATGCTTAAATGCTCACTTTCCGTGCTTGACAGCGTTTTTTCTCGTATTTCTGAAAAAATGGATCTCTACCTCCCCGTAAAAAGAGAGGACGGTAAGGCAGAATATAAAAAATGGCAGGGCGAAGAGTGGTCAGAAAATCTGAACACCGTGAAAAGCCCCAAGGACTTCTTCTTTCCCCAGAGCGAGGATCTCGTAAGATTTCGAACTGAGGGAAAAAGTGTGGAGGTCATCGACGAAAGAGAAGAGAAGGCGCCCTTTGCAGTATTCGGTGTTCGCGCCTGCGACGTAAGAAGCTTTGAGATCCTCGACAAAGTTTTTCTCGAGGAGCCTCGCGACAGCTTTTACGCTATGCGTCGCGAAGCGGGAATCATCGTATCCGTTGCCTGCCAAAGACCTGCCGAGACCTGCTTTTGCAAGGCCTTCGGTATAGATGCGGCAGACCCTTCGGGCGACGTTACCTGCTGGAAGACAGATTCTGAGCTTTACCTCAGAGCAAATACGGATAAGGGCGAGAGCTTCATTTCCATTTTTGCCGACCTTCTCACAGAATGTGACGACACAGAGGTAGAAAAAGAAAAGGAGAAGATCTCCCGTATTCTTGAAAAGCTTCCCCTGAACGGACTTTCTACAGAGTCCTTCGGAGCAGGTAAGACCGAGGAGCTCTTTGAAAGAGCTGAATGGGCAGACCTTTGCGAGGCCTGTCTCGGATGCGGCACCTGCACCTTCGTGTGCCCCACCTGCCAGTGCTACGATATAAAGGATATCAAAACGGGTAACGGAGTTTTGCGTTACCGTTGCTGGGATTCCTGTATGTATTCTGAGTTTACGAAAATGGCTCACGGCAATAACCGCCTTACTCAAAGAGAGCGATTCCGTCAGCGCTTTATGCATAAGCTGGTATATTTCCCCGAAAACAACGGCGGAGTATTCGGCTGCGTGGGATGCGGAAGATGTCTCAAGAGCTGTCCCGTTTCTATGAATATAGTAAAAGTAATGAAAGAACTGGGGGATAAGTGAAATGAATAAAAGCTTTGATACTCTTATTCCTGCAGTCGGTACCATAACCGACGTTCGAATCGATACCCCCGATATAAAGACCTTTCGCGTTGAAACTCCCGACGGCAAAAAGGCGTTTGACCACCGCCCCGGGCAATGCGCAATGCTTTCCGTACCCGGTGTGGGCGAGGCTATGTTTTCCATAACCTCCTCTCCCACAAACGAGGAGTACATGGAGTTTTCCATTAAAAAGTGCGGCTGTGTCACCGATTGGCTCCATTCTGCAGAGGTCGGTCAGCAGATAACTATCCGCGGCCCATACGGAAAGCCCTTTCCCGTGGACGAGGTCTTTGCAGGGCATAATATGCTGTTTATTGCAGGCGGTGTGGGACTTGCGCCCCTTCGCTCGGTAATCAACTATTGCCGCCATTATCGCGACCGCTACGGAAGGATCGATATCGTCTACGGCTCAAGAAGCCGCGACGATCTCCTCGATTACGGCGAGATCGTAAACGAGTGGGCGACAGATGCTGACGTAAACGTTCATCTTACCATAGACAATCCTCAGGAGGGCTGGGACGGCCACGTTGGCTTCGTCCCCTCCTACGTTAAGGAGCTTTCCTTTGATACGGACAGGATCGCAGTTCTTTGCGGACCTCCCGTTATGATCAAGTTTACCCTTGCGGAGCTGGAGGCTCTGGGCTTTGATAAAAGTCAGGTCTATACCACTCTCGAGCTTCGTATGAAGTGCGGAGTAGGTAAGTGCGGACGCTGTAACGTAGGCGCAAAATACGTCTGCAAGGACGGTCCCGTGTTCCGTGCTGACGAGCTTGACTGCCTTCCCGACGAATATTAAGAAAAACGGTTATTTATTATGGAAAATACAGTAAATATTTTTCTTTTCGGAAAAAAGTATGAGGTTCCCTCGAATCTCACTATAATGACTGCTATGGAATATGCAGGCTACCGCCTTGTCCGCGGCTGCGGATGCCGAAACGGCTTCTGCGGCGCCTGTGCCACCATCTACCGTATCAAGGGCGAGCGCGAGCTTCACGCCTGCCTTGCCTGCCAGACCACGGTTGCGGACAATATGTACATAGCAACCCTTCCTTTCTTCCCCCTTCTTAAAGAAGTGTACGATATGGAGTCTATTACTCCCTCCGAGGCTGTAATGATGCAGCTCTATCCCGAGATATATGCCTGCGTCGGCTGTAATGCCTGCACAAAGGCCTGCACTCAGGAGCTGAACGTAATGCAGTACATCGCCTATGCCCAGCGCGGAGATTTTGCCGCCTGCGCCGAGGAGTCCTTTGACTGCGTAATGTGCGGAGTCTGCTCATCCCGCTGCCCTGCAGGAATTTCCCATCCTCAGGTGGCAATGCTTGCCCGCCGTATAAACGGAAAGTACGTAGCTCCCGGATGCGGACACCTTGAGGACAGAGTACGCGAGGTTAAAAACGGAGATTTCAACGAGCTTATCGAGGCCCTTATGGAAAAGCCCATTGAGGAAATGAAAGAGCTCTATAACAACCGCGATATTGAAAAGTAAGGAGGAAGAGAAGATGTATGCAGAAAAATACAGGGAATCTCTTTCCCTTGTTGAAAAAAACAGAGAGGCAAACCTTGCAATGGAGCCTCGCAGAATGACTGCAGAGGAAAAGGAAACCCTTCTTGCCTCATATCATCCCGATTATAAGGAAAGCGAGTTTTCCACTCTTACCGTAGGCCCCAACAAGGGCTCAAAGGTACCCCACGAGCTTTGCGATGCCCTTCAGGCTCACGCAAGGATCAGTGAGGACAGCGTGGATCTTTCCTGTCCTGACTACGATTGTGACGTTCTCGTTATCGGCGGCGGCGGTGCAGGATGTGCGGCGGCGATCGAAGCCGAGCGCGCAGGCGCGTCCGTTACAGTCGTAACGAAGCTGAGAATGGGCGATGCAAACACAATGATGGCAGAGGGTGGCATCCAGGCGGCAGATAAGCCCGGAGATTCTCCTGCGATCCATTTTGTTGATGCCTTCGGCGGCGGACATTTTGCCGCAAAGAGAGAGCTTCTTGCAAAGCTTGTGTGCGATGCGCCTGACGCTATCAAGTGGCTTTCGGATCTTGGCGTTGAGTTTGATAAGGAAGCGGACGGAACGATGGTCACCACCCACGGCGGCGGTACCTCCCGCAAGCGTATGCACGCGGCAAAGGACTATTCCGGCGCCGAGATAATGAGAACTCTTCGCGATGAGGTGCTCAACCGCCCCATCACCGTAGTGGATTTCACAAGTGCAATCGAGCTTATCCTTGACAGTAACGGACGTGCCGCAGGCGCAGTCCTTATGAATATGGAAACTGAGGAGCTTCTCGTTGCCCGTGCAAAAACGGTTATTATCGCAACGGGCGGCGCGGGAAGAATGCATTATCAGGGATTCCCCACCTCAAACCATTACGGCGCAACCGCTGACGGACTTGTTCTCGGCTACCGCGCAGGAGCGGCCCTCCTCTATGCTGAAACCCTCCAGTATCATCCTACGGGAGCGGCTCATCCCGAGCAGATCTTCGGTGCGCTTGTAACTGAGAAGGTGCGCTCTCTCGGAGCAAAGCTTGTAAACCGCAAGGGTGAGGTGTTCATGCATCCCCTTGAGACCCGTGACGTAACTGCGGCATCCATTATCCGCGAGTGCCGTGACCGTGACGGCGGACTTGAAACCGCAGGCGGAGAGGCTGTCTGGCTCGATACTCCCATGATCGAGGCGATCGGCGGCGAGGGAACCATTGAAAAGAGGATCCCCGCAATGATGCGTATGTTTGAAAAATACGGCATCGATATCCGTCGCGAGCCTATCCTCGTATACCCCACTCTCCATTACCAGAACGGCGGACTTGATATAGAGGTGTCGGGAATGACACCGGGCGTTGAAAATCTGTACGTTGCCGGCGAGGCAGTTGGCGGTATCCACGGTAAGAACCGTCTTATGGGCAACTCACTTCTCGATATCATAGTTTTTGGCCGCAATGCAGGAATCAATGCGGCGGCAAAGGCGAAAGAAACAGAGGTGGGAGAGCTTACCCTTTCCCACGTAACAAGGTTTGAAAAGGAGCTTGAGTCTGCGGGAATCGTAACAGATGCCCACTCTCCCATCCTTCTTCCCGATTATACAAGAAAGAAATAAAAGGAGGGCATTATTATGGATCTTCATATGCTCACAGACTTCTTTGAAGCTCTGACGATTTTCTGCTTCGGTCTTTCATGGCCTATTTCCATCCGCAAGTCCTACGTTTCAAGAACGGCAAAGGGAAAGAGCCTGTTTTTCGAGGTATTCCTTCTCATCGGATATGCATTCGGTATTGCGAGAAAGATAATTCAGCTCACAGCTCTTGACAGCTCAGGATTTATTTTCTTCCTCAGCTTCTTCTTCTACGTGCTGAACTTTATTGAGATCTCCATCGACGTTGGACTCTATTTCCGTAACACGAAGCTTGATAAGCTGAGAGACGAAGGAAAGATAAAATAAAAAAAGAGATGCCTTGGCATCTCTTTTTTATTGTGTATCAGCAGCCGCAGCCGAAGCCGTTACCGCAAACAGCGAAGAGGATAATCAGAGCGATGATAATGAGCCAAACGACTTCATTCTGAAAAAGCTCGCAGAAGCAGTTCATATTAATGTCCTTTCTTTTTTGATCTATTGGAGGTCGGAGATTTTCACTCTCCAATATAATAATATGTGAAAGCCGCAAAAGTGTTAAAGCAGAGGAGCTCTTGATGAATTCGGGTTTATCAAACTGTTCAAGTAACAAGGAAACGGTCGCTTTTTAGTGCGAAAATAAAGAAAGCAATAATTGTAGCCTCAGCAATTTCGCACCCGCTTCGCCGAAAGGCGAAGCCAAAGAGAACAATAATCGTACGGCGCTCCGCAAAAAACTT
>SVTD01000029.1 GCA_015063955.1 Oscillospiraceae bacterium
GTACTAAAAACATGCGATCTCAGTACATTATGCGGTATTAGCGTTCGTTTCCAAACGTTATTCCCCACTGATAGGCAGGTTGCTCACGCGTTACTCACCCGTCCGCCACTAACTTATCTTTGAGCAAGCTCGCTGATAAGTCCGTTCGACTTGAATGTGTTATGCACGCCGCCAGCGTTTATCCTGAGCCAGGATCAAACTCTCTAAATATGTCTATATATACTGAGGTCTCCCTCAGAACATATCAGAGTTGATTCTGCTCTTCTTACTTGAAAGAGCTGTTGTATCTTCATACAACATTTAATAAAATTCAAAAGAATTTTCGGAGTCTTTCTTTCGTCTTGTTGTTCAATTTTCAAGGAGCTTCTGCTGTGGCTCTCGCCGACAGCTTTGTTAGTATACCACTTTGAATTTGCTTTGTCAACACTTTTTTTGAAGTTTTTTTACTTTTTTTCTTGTTTTTTGCTTCTTCGTGTTTTCATACAAGTATATTATCACCTCAAAGGGAGACAATTATTACAAATGCACAACAAATCCCGGGGAGAACTTGCAGGTATGATAACTGTATTCGCCAGAACCATACTGATTTACCTAATTCTTATCATTTCCATGCGTCTTATGGGCAAGCGGCAGGTAGGAGAATTACAGCTTTCCGAGCTTATAGTTACCATCATGCTTTCCGATTTTGCCGCCACCCCCATATACGAAACGGACATACCTTTTGCTTACGCCGTTATACCCATTCTTCTCCTTCTTTCCGTCGAGGTAATACTTTCTTTTATAATTCTTCACGTACCGAAGCTGAAGATCCTTCTCGGCGGGCGACCGAGCTTAATAATAAGGAAGGGAACGCTTGACCAGAAGGAGCTGAAACGGCAACGTATGTGTCTTTCTGAGCTTATCGGTTCTCTACGGGAGCAGGGGATCGCATCCATTGACGACGTTGAATATGCAATCCTTGAGGAGAACGGAAAGCTTTCAGTTTTTGAAAAGGCATCAAAAAAGCCGCCCAGCGCAGAGGATACGAATACTGCGGTAAAAGAAAAAGGGATCGCTCACTCCCTTATTCTTGACAAGGTCATCGTTGACAGAAATCTCACTGCGGCAGGATGGACGAAGGAAAAGCTTATGAAAAAGCTAAGGGAAATAAAAAAGACAAAGGATGATATACTCCTTTTCTCCGTAGACGACAGCGGAAATACCACTATTATATATAAGGAAGAAAAATGAAAGCTTTTATTGCCGGAGTCATTACCCTCACTCTTCTCATTACTGCAGTTACGTTAAACGCTTTTCTTATAGTATCAAAGACTGATTCCATTCTACGGGAGATCGACGCTCTTCCCGATTCCTCCAATGACGCTGACTGCTCCCTTCTTTTGCAGGAATGGGAGGACTCCCGCCTATGGATCGCTCTGACCGTTCACCGAGAAAACGTTGACGACATCGACGACACTCTCGCCCTTCTCTCTCTTTACATCGAAAAGGGAAACCAGCAAGGCTATCTTTGCGAGCGGACACGGCTCTATGAAATAGTAGAGCGGCTGAAGAAAACAGAATCGTTTTCCCCAAGCCGCATCTTCTGATTATCTGAACACCTTTCCGTCGGCAGTATAGAACTGCTTACGGGTTATTGTGTGGTATCCCGTATCGCCCTCGGAGAGCACCTTGAGCGCAACTCCTGCGATATATTCGGGATTTAAGTAGTTTGTATTATCTGCACAGGTGAAAACTTTGATCTTCATACCGTCCCGGGTTTCTTCAAAGGAGATATCCTTGAAATAAGGTGAGATATCGACCTCTTTTTCACTGGATTTAGTCTTTTTGAGAACCACAACGGGACCTACAAAGAGCTTTTCAAGCTCTTCCTTTGCATTTTCGGGAACTGTGCACTTGAAATCGATCTCATTTTCCGCCCAGGCGATGGACTTGAAATTGGAATCGGAGGAATATACCTCCAGCACCTCGATACCGTCGGGCATTGACTCCTTCAGTCGGTTGAAGATATATTCATCGGATACCTCCTCCACGATCTTGAACCTTGCAAGCTCATTTTCGCCGCCGCATCCCACTGACAGGGGGGATGCAAAGGTGAGCTTGGGGATGGGATTGAATCCCTCGGTATAATAAAGAGGAAGCTTTGATTTTACGAGGCCTCTCATTACTGCGCGGTTGATATCAAGATGGGAAACGTAGGTGAGGGCTCCCGTTTCGCGGAATCGGAACTTTACTGCGCGGACGGGCTTCTTTGAGGGATTCTTTGCAGCTCCAGCGCCGCGGCCGTCACGCTTTGAGTCATCGTTTTCTGTTCTGAAGTCGGAGGGCTTGATATCCTGACCCAGGTATTCTACCTCGCTCTCCTCGTGACCGGGACACCAGCGGCAAAGCTTTGCATCTACGAGGCAATTGGCACCGCAGCCCGAGCACTTCTCCTTACAGGAGGGCGTGGTTGCCGCCTCGCGGGCCTTATGTCTTTCGCGGATGAGGAACTCTTTGGATACGCCGCAATCGATCATATCCCAGGGGAGGACCTCCTCGTCTGCCATTTCACGGTTTGCAAAGAAGGCAGGGTCGATTCCCGTTGCCCTAAATACGTCCATCCACTTATCGTAATCAAATATTTCCTCCCAGGCATCGAAAGTCATTCCGCGCCGAACTGCTTCTTCAAGAGCTGCGCCGAGTTTTCTGTTACCTCTTGCAAACACTGCCTCAAGACGGGAGACCTTGGCATCGTGATAATTGCACTTTATCTTTCTGTCTGTGAGGGAGGAAAGGAGAAGCTTCTGCTTTGCCTCAAGCTCCTCGGCTGTATTCTGTCTTTCCCACTGGAAGGGGGTGAAGGGCTTGGGGATAAAGCAAGCCACGCTCAGAGTTGCCTGAGGCTGTCTTTTCCTGTTTGCACCGGGAGTTCTGTAGTACTCCTCGATGACGTTCTTTGCAAGATGGGCAATGCCTGCAACGTCCTCATCAGTTTCATAGGGGAGGCCGTTCATAAAATAGAGCTTCACCTGATTCTTGCCGGCACCAAAGGCAACGCCTGCGGCACGGAGAATATCCGTCTCAGTTACGTTTTTATTGATAACGTCACGAAGGCGCTGGCTTCCCGCCTCGGGAGCAAAGGTGAGTGTGCTTGAGCGGACTGTTGAAATCTTCTGCATAAGCTCCTTTGTGAAGCTGTCGGCCCTGAGGGAGGGCAAGGAGAGATTGATCCTTTCGTCGTCCGTCCACTCAAGAAGCTTATCTGTGAAGGTATTTACCTTAGAATAGTCGGAAATGGAGAGACAGCACATTGATATCTCATCATAACCGGAATTATCGGCGATCTCTCTTGCCTGAGCTGCAAGGGTATCGGGTGTTTTTTCACGGACAGGTCGGGTCACGAATCCCGCCTGGCAGAATCGGCATCCGCGGATACAGCCGCGGAACACCTCAAGGGTGATTCTGTCGTGCACAGTTTCGATAACGGGAAGAACGGGATTTGTGGGGACGAACGCCTTATCTACGTCCTTTACGATCCTCTTTCTTACAGTTTTCGGAACGTCCTCAAATCTCGGCTCGATAGCTGAAAGAGTTCCGTCTTCGTTATAGGAAATGCTATACAGGGAGGGCACGTAGAAGCCTTCGATATGAGAAGCGGCGCGCAGAAAATCCTTTTTATTATAGGTGCCCTTTTCCTTCATATCAATATAGAGCTGTGCAAGCTCAGGGAGTGCCTCCTCGCCCTCGCCGATGGAGAAAATATCTACAAAGTCTGCCATAGGCTCGGGATTATAGGCGCAGGGGCCGCCTGCAAGGATAACGGGATACTCCTCTCCTCGGTCCTCGCTGCGGAGGGGGATTCCCGCCAGGCTCAGCATATTGAGGGCCGTTGTATAGCAGAGCTCATACTGGAGAGTGAAGGCTACTATATCGAAATCTCTTACGTTATCTCCCGACTCGTGGGCGAAAAGAGGAACGGAATGCTTTCTCATCTCCTCCTCCATATCGGTCCAGGGAGCAAACACTCTCTCGCACCAAACCTTATCCATTTCGTTAAGCACACCCGTGAGAATGCGCATACCCAGGTTTGACATACCTATCTCGTACGTATCGGGAAAGCAGAATGCCACGCGAAGTGCTACGTCCTCTTTATTCTTATAGATGCTTCCCGGCTCGCCGCCTGTGTATCGGCCGGGCTTTTTTACTTTGGTTATAAAGCTTTTAATATCTTCTCTCATTACAAATGCAAGGGCGGAGATGTCTCCGCCCTTCCTTTCAATTTATCTTACGATCATTTTCGTTGTTATCACAACGGGGATAAGCCAGAAGAGCTGGCAAAGAACTGTATATACGCTGAACATATTCTCTCTGAACATACCGGACATAAGCACAACCGCCACGATCACAGCATTAAGGATCGCAGAGATAACGCCGATGGCAAAGCCCGCCTTCTGGGCAGAGAGTATCTTATCACAGCTTGCAACCGTATGGAGTAGCGCCTTTGTGTTTCCTCTGGAAACGATGCCGCCCTCTGCGTGCTGTGAATACTTTGTTATCTCTTCGGTGTTCTTATATTTGATGACCCTCATCGCATAGCTGTTCTGGGGGAGCTGACGAAGGATCATATCCTCATCGATATTGGGGTCAAAGGTCTTTACGCATACGCACATTCCGCTTCCTGTGAGCTGCTTGAGAACGTACTCAAAATCAGGATCAAGAACATAGTTTACGATCATCTTTGCAACAAGCTTGCGCTGATATATCATATACATTACGGAACAGTCTGCGGGGATCTCGGCGTTTTCTGCAACGATATCGTCGGGAATGAGGATACCGTGCTTTGCAAAGGCCTGGGCTCTGCCGAACATAAGGCTTCTTCCGTTGACCTCAGCCTCTATATAGCCCGTTCCCGTTTCAAGGATGCGAACGTTTTCGGAATGGCCGGTTTCCATCGTCGCCACCTCGAACACGTCAGCAAGGGGGCCGCCCGTTGCTGAGAACACGCTTGCCGCATAGTAAAGCACCTTATCGATACGGCTGTTATTGAAGAGTCTTACGTTTCTTACCTTTACGGAATAGGAGGGGAATACGTTTACGTCATCAAAGGAGATAACGCCGACACCGGAATACTCCTCGATGCTTCCCTCACCGATGATGGTGCTGTCGCTGTCATATGCACGGCGGTTTGCTCGGTAGAAGGGATAGCAGCCAACGAGAACCATTGACGCGGGAATCGCCGCGCTGAGCACGGAAAATCCTACGTTTACGGGATGGGGCTCCTTGATGATAAATGCATAAATCGCAACTACTACTGCCAGCACTATGGAAATCACTGCCGCAAGGCCGATAACGGAGCGGCTTACTGTTCCCTTAGTTCCTGTTCTCCAGAAATAGCCGTCCACAAAATCGGTCTTCTGGATCTTGATGATATCGCCTTCATCTGCTGCCTGAGAATCCATATCAGCAACCGCTTCGCTTTCGAGAACGGAATCTCTCTGGGAGAGGCGGCGCATTACGAACTTAGGCTTCTTTGAAGAAATAATATTAAAGCTGAAGATTTCGCGGCGAACTGTCATATATTCGTTTATAGCCGCAAAGAGGAGGCAGAAGGCAGCCGCGAAGTTGAACATTCTGGGCTGAACGTCGGGAGTTGTCATTACTGCCATAACTACGGAGTTCACGATTGCCGCTATGGATATTATTGCGGGCAGGCAATCAACCGAGGGCTTCATGCTGACAGCATCCTTGATTCCCTTGAGAATGTTTTTGCCTACGATAAACGTGAGGATCAGGAACACCTGAAGGTCTGCCATTATATGAACGATGGGATAAACCGCAGGGTCAAAAGCTCCTACGTACGGTGCACCAAAGAGAGGCAGGTTCTCAAAGAAGAAGAGGAACAGGGTAAGTCCAAGAGCAATTATCATCTTCCAGAAGGAAACTCTGTTTCTCTTCTTATATTCCTCTGCAATATCTCCGTTCTGAGATATATCCGTATACTCGTCTGCGCCGAAGCGGTTTGTTCTGTCTACCCACTCCTCCTGATCGGCTACGTAGTCGTCAGTCATCTGGGTTGCGGCATCCTCGCCCATGGTCTTTACAAGCTCATCCTCCATACCGAGGGCAACCATAAGGCTGATATCAGTTTCGTCAAGCTCATCTACGGGAGCACCGCCTGTTACTTCATTCACGAGGTTCTCGAAATCCTTGGTCTCGTCATACTCCTCGTCTTCTGCAGGCTCCTCGTAATACTCTTCCTCTTCATATTCCTCAATGGGGTCGTTATCAAAGAAGTCGTCATCGGGGATAACGTCCTCGTAATACTCGCCCTCTACGGGAACTACAGGCTCGTCGGCATAGGTACCGGTATAGGCCTCCTCAGGAGCAAAGGCAGAATAATCCACGTCTACGTCTGCATACTCTTCGTACTCGCCTATTTCCTCGAACACCTCTTCTGCGGGGATCTCCACGTCGGCAGGTTCAAAATCGGCAAAGTCATCCGCCGCCTCGTACGATTCATAACTGCTATAGTCCTCAGCTGCCTCCTCTTCAGGAGCGACCTCACCGAAGAAATCCGCAGCAGCCTCATCAAGGGATACCGTTTCCTCAACGGGCTCCTCTGCCTCTGCGTAGATCTCATCGTAGATAGATGCAAAATCGTCATCAGGGATGATCTCGTCATCAAAAATTATCGCGGGCTCGGGCCTCGGCTCAGCCTTAGGCTGAGGCACAGGAGCGGGCCTGGGTGCGGGAGCGGGCTTTGACTCGGCTCTCGGAGCCTCACTTGCGGGCTTTTCTCTCTTTGCTATAAAATCCTGATATGTAGCGTTTTTTCTTTCACCTGCGGTGCTCTCCCCTGCGGTCTTTGACTTCTGGAGTCTTGACAGCAGATCCTGAGCTGTAGGTGACTTTCTGTTACCGTTATTATCGCTCATATTTTTCTCCGTTTTCTTTTTTGCTTTTTTACTGTCAGATATTATTTCGTGCCTTCTCTTTGCATTCTTGCGGCGTGGCACAGCACCACGGATGCTGCCGTTGAAACGTTAAGGGAGTTTACCTTGCCGTACATGGGGATGGACACGATGAAATCGCTTTTTTCCTTAATTGCTTTTCCGACTCCAAATCCCTCACTGCCGAAAATGATGGCAGCGGGAGTATTGAAATCAGTTTCGTAATAAGCAGTACCGCCGGCTTCTGCCGCAAAGATCCAAAGACCCTTTTTCTTCAGCTCATCCACCGTTGCGGAAATATTTGTAACCTTTGCTATTGCCATATGCTCAAGGGCTCCTGCGGATGCCTTTGATACGGTTGCGGTGATGCCGACGTTTCTGCGCTTGGGAATGATGATGCCGTGAGCTCCCGCGCACTCCGCACAGCGGATAAGGGCGCCCATATTATGGGGATCCTCGATCCCGTCCGCAATTACGATAAGAGGTGTTTCTCCTCTCTCTGCGGCGATGGCAAGAATGCCGTCAACGTCGGTATATTCCTTTTCCGCCGCCATTGCAACCACGCCCTGGTGGTTAGTTCCCTGTGAAAGAGAATCCAGCTTTTCCTGAGTGACCTCAACAACGGGGATCTTCTTTGCAATAGCCTCGGCTACGATGACGGTGAGAGAGCCTTCTCTCGTTCCGCTCTTTACAAATATTTTATCTATACTTCTGCCGGATTTCAGAAGCTCTCTTACCGAGTTTCTTCCGACTACCGTGCTTTCGGATACAGCCTCTCCTTCACCGCGGGAATGATCGTTTCTGCGGTTTTCCGGCCGTCCGCCCTTGGCAGAGACCGTATCACGGGAACGGTATTTTTTGTTTCTGTTCTGAGAGCCGTCCATAAGACTGATCCTTTCTTTTTGAAATTGCTACTACTTACGCAATTATACTTATGTATTATAGCATACTTTTCTTCTTTTGTACATATATTTTTGCAAAAAATATCTCCCATCCTATCAAAAACGTGGCAATTTTAATACATATTGTATTTTAGGTTAAATCCGTCATCAATCCATAGTATCAGACAAAAAAGAGAAGGCATACCGAGGCATGCCTTCTCTTTTCGTAATATATATGCAAATGCAGATAGATTACTGTTCCTTCTTTGCAGCAAAGCACTCGCTGCAATACACGGGTCTGTCACTTGTAGGCTGGAAAGGAATCTTAGCTTCTCCGCCGCACTGTGCGCAAGTAGCTGTGAAGAGTTCTCTCTGAGCTCTTGTAGCGTTCTTTCTTGCATCACGGCAAGCCTTACATCTCTGGGGCTCGTTCTGGAAGCCTTTTTCTGCGTAGAATTCCTGTTCACCTGCAGTGAAAACAAACTCCTGACCGCAATCCTTGCATACTAATGTCTTGTCCTGGTACATCTTTTACCTCGCTTAAAAATGGTGGAATAAAATAGATTTGCCCTAAACGGATTCTAACCGTTACCTTTGTAAACAACGTTCTAATTAAACTATCGGGGCATATATATGAACGCAAAGCGTTACTTACTGTTCGGTTCAGTCACCCAGCTTCTTTGCCTTTGCTCTGATGCGGAATACCGCATTATAAACGGACTTCTTATCCGTTCCGAGAACTGCGGCAGTTTCCTCAGCGCTTCTGCCTGAGAAAAACTCTCTGAGCACCCGCGCTTCATAATCCGAAAGAGAATCCTCGAGCATTTTGAGCATTTCCTCAGGATCAAGCTCCGCAGATGATATTACGGACAGCCTTCTTGAAGATTCGCTCTCCTTTTTGGCACGCTCTTTTCTGTTTTTCTGTGCGGTATTCGCACGTCTTACGGAAATCAGCGCATTTCTTACGCATATCTTAGCATAGAGACCGAAGGTGATCCCTTCCTTTGAGGTATCAAAGGATAGAGCGGCCTTGAGAAGAGCTCTTTCAGCCTCCTCCAAAAGATCTACGCTGCTCCCTGCTCCGCTGCGGACAAAGCTGTTTGCCATATCAGCGCACAAGGGCTTGTACCTGAGCTTGAGCTTTTCAAAATCCTCATCCTTGCCGGCCTTAACTCCGGCGATAATTGCTAAAAGGTCCTGATCCAATGCTAAACACCTGCAAAAAAACGAAAAACAATACGCGGTTTTCAAGCCGTTAAACACATTATATCATCGTTATGATATTTGTCAATAGTTTTTTGGTATTTTTTCACTCAAATTCAAAAATTTATTCACATTTTTCGTCATTGTGCACAACACTTCGACCACTTTTGATACACAATCATCAATTATCTTATTTTGCTCGATAAATTATGATAATTTTGTTATAATAATTCTCTGCAAATTCGGGTTTATAGGGGGGGACCTACTTTCTTTAGAAAAAGAAAGTAGCAAAGAAACCTCAAAAAAAACAAAGATATCTAAAATGCAAAAGCCAACGCTTTAGGGGAAACCCCGAAAATAAACTTGTTCATTTTCGGGGTTTCCCCTAAAGCGTTGGCTGGCGCTGTAAGCGCCGCAGGGGCTTGCCCTGCAACTTTTGCCTTGTAAACTTCAGCTACACCAATAGTTCAAAGTTTTTTGGAGTGCAGAACCTTTTTTTCAAAAAAGGTTTTGCGTCCCAGTCCCCCTCCCCTATAAACCCGAATTTGGAGGATGCTTAGGACAGGTAGGATTACACGTAAAAGAAGCTGTTGCGAATCGCAACAGCTTTTAGTCTTCAAAAAGGTAATTTACGTCGCCGGAGAGAAGTGCTACCACGCCGCGGAACACGACCTCGGGACGTTCTGCGTAGTTATTGAGCATTCTTTTCAGCTGATATTCACTGTCTGCACGGACGGTCAGGTCCATAACGACACCCTTCTGATCCTTGATTGCACAGGTTACCAGGAAGCCCTCGCCATCGGGTCTGTAGGACTGATCCACGTACGCGCCCTGTCTTTCAAAGGAGAGGTGACGGAGAGCGCTTCTGTAGCTCTTTTCTCTGACAGACACCATAAGACTGTCTGAGAGGACTCTCGCCACGTGTCTTCCCTTATCGGTGACCTCATAAAGGACGGTAGTCGTAGGCTCGTACTCATTTTCCTCTTCCTCAGATTCCGCTGATTCGTCACCCTCCGGTCTTTCGCCCTTCTCCGCTATGATCTCTCGGATATGACCTGCGTCCACCAGCGCAAAGAAGCACTGAGCAAAATCAAAGAAATTGACAATGCCATCCTGCATCATTATGGATCCGATGCTGGGATAATCCAAAGGATAGCCGATTTTATCCAGCAGATACAGTATAAATATTTTAATTTCATCTTCTTTTTTTAATTGAGATGCCATAATTTTACTTCCGTTTCTGTTTGATTTGGCTTCCTTCGGACGGTCTTTCGAGTAAAAGCGGGAGGCAATGCCTCCCGCTCAGAATTTACAGATTAATAGGATCAGTCGCCTTCTGCCTCGTCCTCGTTCAGCTCATTCTGGATGGATTCTTTATATTCCATATAATTCTTCATCTTTGTGCGCTTGAAGTCGCGGCCCCAGTAGGTTGTAGCTATACCGGAGAGCTCGCCGCTTGCAAGGTATGCATCCTGCTGGAATACAACAGGAATTACGGGCATATCGTCGAGAAGCTGCTTCTCGGCATCGTGGAGAGCTGCAAGCTCATCCTCGCTCTTTTCTGCAGCGTATGCCTTATCGATAAGCTTGCTGTAAGCCTCGCTTGCATAGCCTGTAATGTGGTTGATCTTCTCAGACTTATCAGACTGTGCATCAAGAAGGATACCGTTACCGGAATACTCTGTTGCGAAGGGAGCAAGCACGCCGAATGCGTTGGGAGAGAGAACGTTGTAATCCACGAGGATCACGTCGAAATCTCCTGCAGCGTATGCTGTTGCATACTTATCCTCATAAACTGCAGACTGGTTCTTTTCAGTTGCGGGGAGCTCAACAGCGTTCAGCTCCTTAACCTTTACTGTGAAGCCGAGGGACTTCCATGTTTCTGCAACTGCCTTAGCAACTGCCACGTCTGCCTCGTTATCACGAACGGAGAGAGTGAAGCTGCCGCTTGTTACGCCTGCCTTCTTGAGGAGGGACTTAGCCTCTTCAACGTTTGCAGACGTTTCGATAAGCTTTGCAGACTTATCTGCTGTTTCGCGGAAGTCGCCCTTGCCGTTTGCATCGTCAACACCGAAAGGAACAAGGCCTGTTGCGGGCTTTGCGAATACGAGAGACTCAGCAATTGCCTGACGGTCAAGTGCTATGGAAAGTGCCTGTCTTACTTCCTTCTTTTCGAAAAGCTTATTCTGTGTATTGAAATAGAGAGATGTTGTGATAGCGCTGTCGCGTACCTCAGCCTTGCCGCTGTAATCCTTACGCGCCTCGAGAGCGATCTCGCCGAGGTAGAAGATGCTGCCTGCCTCAAACTTTTCAAGCTGAGCCTTGCTGTCACCGTAATTATAAAGAACGATGATTCTGTAGGGAATTACGTACTTATCAAGAGCCTGCTCGGAGTCTGTATCACGGTAATAGTATGCAGAGCGCTCAAGTGTGAGCTGCTTGCCGAAGTCGATCTTTCTGGGGTCGTAGGGACCGTTTGTTACCATGGAAGATGCGCGCTTCGCCCAGTCCTTATTGCTGCTTACGCTATCCTCTCTGAGAGGAACGAGAGCAACGGATGCGCAGTTCTTGAAGAACTCATCAAGGTCAACGTCCTTTGTGAACTCAATCTGAAGAACGTATGTATCGATAGCATATACGCCAAGGTCATCAACGCTGGCATCGCCCATCTTGACCTCACGTGCGTTCTTGAGGTCATAGAGCATAGATGCAGCCTCACACTTAAAGGTGGGCTCCATGATACGCTTCCAAGCGTATACGAAATCGTTTGCCTGAACAGTACGGCCGTCACTCCACTTTGTATCGCGGAGGGTGATCTCGAGCTTATATGTATCGCCCTCGAACTCAGGCTCAAGATACTTATAGCTCTTCATCATAGCCTTCTGCCATTCGCCTTCCTCATCAAGGGTTGTAAGACCCTCAAACATAAGGGAAAGGAACTTTGCAGTTGCAGTATCGGTGAAGCCGACAGCAGGGTCGTAATCATAGATCTCGTCTGCGAGATACATTGTGATAACGGCGCCCTTGTCGCCCTTTTCGAGAGTTGAGCATGCAGCAAAAGACGTACATACTACGATCACTGCCAGGATTAAGCTTAACAGTTTTTTCATTTTTGCGAACTCCTTTTATGGTTCCGTTGTATTACCTCAGGTCCACAGGCACACTGCGATAACTTTATACACTAAATTATAACACAAGAGGGATTGTTTATCAATGCATTATTAAATAAATCTTTTAAGATTCATTCAAATGCACAATTCTCATTTTGTTTTTTAGTTGATTTTTCACAGTGCCCCACGGGCGTTCGGGAATTTTATGAGAGCATTTTTTCACGGCAAAGCCAAATTTGGTGTTATATGCGAAAAAATGTTGCAGATACTACTTATATTATATATATTTTTTTGTGAAAGGCAATGATTATTATGAAATTTTCACACAAAGAATCAGTTTTTTCCTACGGATCCTTTTTAAGAACAGACCTTGCCTGCGAGAGTATCAACACAAGGCAATACGCTGCGGGTACTTCCTATAGGGAATACTCCGTTTGCGGCATACCCGTATGCGAGCTTTCCGTCCTTGACGGGTGCGGCGAGGAGGCAAGCGGCCGCCCGGTGGGAAACTATATGACCCTTCACTGCCCCGTGATCCGCGCCCTTGACGAGGATACGCACAGAAGGATAACCGATGCATTGTGCAACGTTATCATCTCATACACGGAACGGATTATGAAAAAAGAGATCTCGGGTGAAACACGGGTACTCGTGGCGGGGCTTGGAAACAGATTCATATCTGCAGACTCCATCGGTCCCCGCACCGCCGATAAGATCGCCGTTACCCATCATATGCTCTCCGGCGACAAAAAAGAGCTTTTCCGCCTTATCGGCTGTGCGGGGCTATGCGCCGTTCACCCCGGAGTAATGGGGCAGACCGGTATTGAGGCGGCGGCAATGATTAAGGGGGCGGCTGAGTACGTAAAGCCCGACGTTATTATTGCCATCGACGCCCTTGCCGCA
This sequence comes from Oscillospiraceae bacterium, assembly GCA_015063955.1. Lineage (GTDB taxonomy): Bacteria > Bacillota > Clostridia > Oscillospirales > CAG-272 > Avispirillum. The sequence goes on from SVTD01000029.1 coordinate 13,027, forward strand.
AGATCAACAAGGCGGCTCTGCTCCACGATCCAGCTTTCAGACACGGGTATTGAGCCGGGCAGCGGTATCGGAAACCGACGGGGCGCCGTAAACCGTGAAACCGTGGGTTTCCCGGTCATCGCCATCGGCGTTCCCACTGTGGTTGACTGTGCCACTCTTGTTTTCGATGCACTTTCGAAGGCAGGACTGGCAGAGCCGCGGGAGGAGCTTTTGGGCGCCCTTGAGTGCGAGCGGGATTTTTTCGTTTCTCTCAGAGACAGCGATATAGTTTCCGAGGAGATCTCCGCGATCCTTGCCCGTGCCATAAACCGAGCCTTTCTTTGCGAGGATCTGTGAGAATATTCCCGTCTCTCCCTTCATATACTTGCAAAAAAGGAACGGGAGGAAAAACATGGATAACGAAAATATTATCATCGACATACCTATGCTTGAGGAGGGAGAAAAGCCCCCAAAAAAGAGCTTACGAAGGACGGCGCCAACGGTGGCTGCAATACTTTTTCTCGTTTTCTCCCTGATCATCCACTCAGCTATGGCAGTAAAAGCAGTTGAATATTTAAAAAATGAAGGCTCACAGCTTTTATTTTCCTTTCTCATACCGGATTTTGCCGTCAGCGAGCCCTTGACACCGCCATTGCCTGAGGGGAGCCACGTTGAAGACGGGGACGGAGAGCGGGAATATGACTTTCTCATTCGTGAAAACGATCTTTCAACAAGTGCCGAATACGGGCTTTCACTTACGAACGAGACCTCCTACGCCCCCGATCTTTACCTTCTCCTCGGCAGCGACCGACCGGGTGCCGTTCTCTCAGAGCTTGACCGCACCTACGGAAAGGATGCTCCTAAGGTGCTCATATATCACACCCACGCAACGGAGGGCTACGCCGACACCTACGGGACAGGCTTTCGCACCACTGACACCGAAAGGAACGTAGTCGCTATGGGGGAGCTTATCTGCCGTGTGCTCGAAAAAGCAGGAATACCGACAGTCCATCTGACGGAGCTTTTTGACAGCGAGGACTGGAGCCGTGCCTACGATAACAGCAACGCAAAGGTTACGGAAGCTCTCAAAAGGTATCCTTCTATTAAATATGTATTTGACGTTCACAGAGATTGCATCGGAAACGACGGTGAGGGTTACGTCAGCGCATCCACAACTCTTTTTGAAAAAAGCGTAGCTCAGCTGATGTTCGTTTGCGGAACGGACGAGGGAGGAAGCGGGCACAGGGATTGGCGAAGCAATCTGACCACTGCACTCCAGCTCCAGTCACAGATATTTGAAAAACATCCCTCACTTATGCGGCCTGTAAATCTAAGACGGGCGTCGTTTTATCAGGACACCTCCCCCTGCTCCCTTATCCTTGAGTGCGGGACCTGCGCAAACACCCTTGAGGAGGCGGGGCGGGGAGCCGTCATCTTTGCCGTTTTTCTTGCTGATTACATAAAAGGAGCCGACGCAGGGCTCGATACAGAGGCGCTGATCGACAGTCTTTGCCCGTAGCTCTTGCATTTTTTTGCGGAATGTGGTAAAATTACAGAAAACATCAATCCGCGCGCAAAGGGGTATCAGTTATGGCAAAAAAAATCATTCTCGGAATAGATGTGGGACTCAGCACCACAAAGATCGTGGGCTTTGATCTGACAGGAGGCGGCCGCTGTCTTATGGAGCCTCTTTTCGTTCGCGCAACGGATCCCGTTACTTCAATGTACGGCGCTCTCGGAAAATTCACCAGTGAGAACGATCTTTCACTTAACGATATCGAAAAGGTAATGGTCACGGGAGTCGGCTCTGCCGGGATCAAGGACAATATATATTCTCTCAAGTGGGAGGCTGTCAGCGAATTTGACTGCATCGGTCTCGGCGGGCGCTATCTTTCGGAGTTTGACCGCGCTATTATCGTCAGCCTCGGCACGGGTACGGCCCTCGTTTACTCTGAGAAGGACAAGGCTCCCGTATACCTCGGCGGTACCGGCGTTGGAGGCGGCACCCTTGTGGGGCTCTCCAAAAAGCTTCTCGGAATGGACAACGTTGAGCATATCGAGGAGCTGGCAAAATCAGGTGACCTTCACAACGTTGATATAAAGATCAATGCTCTGACAAATCAGGATATAGCTCCCGGATTTGCAGACTCCATGACAGCATCAAACTTCGGTAACGTAAGCGACATCGCAACCAATGCCGACGTTGCTCTCGGAATCATCAATATGGTGTTTGAGACGGTCGGTATGGTCAGCGTTTTTGCCGCAAGGAATTACGGCATAAAGGACGTTGTTCTCACCGGAAACCTTGCAACCGTAGCGCAGGCGCCCTCGATATTTGATTCTCTCAACAGAATGTTCAATATGAATTTCGTTATACCCAAATACGCTCGCTTCGGCACAGTCATCGGCGCAGCCCTTGCAGGATGCTGAAAAACAATAATAATCGGAATCCGCCATCGGCGGATTCTTTTTTTCGTTTTTTGGGAGGTAACGGGGGAACGCAAAGAACTATGAAAAGGAATAAGGTAAATTCGGGTTTATCGAAATGTTCTAGTAACAAGGAAACGGTCGCTTTTTTGAAAAAAAGCTCCGCAAAAAACTTCAACAAAACAAAGATAGCAAAAAGGCAAAAGCCAACGCTTTAGGGTAAAAACCCGAAAATGAACAAGTTTATTTTCGGGTTTTTACCCTAAAGCGTTGGCTGGCGCTGTAAGCGCCGCAGAGCTTTGCCCTGCAACTTTTGCCTTGTAAAGTTCAGCTACACCAATAGTTTGAAGTTTTTTGGAGTGCAGAACCTTTTTTTCAAAAAAGGTTTTGCATCCCCCGTTCCCCCTCCCCGACAAACCCGTATTTGAAGAATACAGATGCTTACCGTAAAAAAGGCTGTCGCAACACAAACTGCGACAGCCTTTTTTCATTTATTTCAATATTCTGATCACAGACTCAACTACGCCGAGGGCTTCGCCGGCAAATACTGCCTGTGCTGTGTTTTCTGCGATCTCGTCGGTGATAAGCTCGCAAAAGCCTGCAGGTGAGCCATCAAGCGCCTTGACCGCGCCGAATGCAAGGCCTGCCGCCTCAAGAGTATCGCTTACGGAATCAGTCTTCACTCTGACGTAATAAGAGAACTTATTCTCGCCGAAGGGCTTTACGTATCCCTCGGGAGCCGCCTGCCACTGACACTTCTTTTCCTTATCCGCAAGTCCTGAGAGGATCGCTGCAACGTCGGCAACAACGGCACCCGCCGTGGGCATTCTGCCTGCGCCGCGTCCGTAGAACATAACGTCTCCCGTTACGGGGCTGACGATACGGATGGCGTTATAGACGTCCTCAACGAAGCAGAGAGGTGATGCTTCGGGCACGAAGAAGGGGGCAACGTAAAGTGCACATCCGTCTTCCCTGATTCTGGAGGAGCCGAGAAGCTTGACAGCTCCGCCCCATCTCTTTGCAGCATCGATATCGGCAGGAGTGAGCTTTGTCATAGTCTCACAGTATACGTCCTTTTCCTCGCAGAGATAGCCCGTTGCTACTGCCGTGAGGATCATGATCTTTCTCTGTGCATCAAGACCGTCAACGTCTGCCGCGGGATTTGCCTCTGCATAGCCGAGGCGCTGTGCATCCTTGAGGGTGGACGTAAAATCAACGCCCTCTCTCTTCATTCTTGTAAGTATATAGTTTGTAGTACCGTTGAGGATACCGTCGATCTCGGTAATGGTATCTCCCGCAAGGCTCGTTCTCATTCCTCGAATCTCGGGAATACCTCCGCCGACTGAGGGCTCGAAGAAATAATGCACTCCGTTTTCGCGGGCGCAATTCATAAGCTCAATGCCTTTCTTTGCCACAAGCTCTTTATTGGCAGTTACCATAGATTTGCCGCGATTCATAAGGGCAATTGAAAAATCAAAGGCAGGGTTTACACCGCCCATGGTCTCGCAGACGAGGGTGATCTCATCGTCGTTTACGATCTCCGAAATATCGTGGACCACACGGTCGCCGTAGGGAGAATCGGGAAAATCGCGAAGATCGAGGATCTTTTTCACGTATATATCGTCGCCAACGTACTGACGAAGCTTATCCTTATTCATGTTTATGACCTCGGTAATGCCGCCGCCGACAACGCCGAAGCCCAGTATTGCAATATTTATCATAGGTACCTCGCAAGGATTAATATAGCACAGTATAGCACACTTTTTATTGAAATTCAATACAAACACAAAATTTCATCCTCCGTATATTGAAGCCGTCCTCAGGCAAAACTAAGAGGGAAAAGAATGGAGGTATACAAGTATGAATCTGAATATAAAGCGTGCTTTTTCTTTGATCCTTTGCGCGTTTTTCGTGCTTTCATCGTTTTCCGGATGTGCAATGTCAAAAAAGGAAGACGGAAAGGTACTGAAGGTAGCCGTTCTCGAGTCGGCATACGGCTCTGAGATGTGGGAAAAGATATGCAAAGGCTTTGAAAAGCTCCACGGCGATATAAAGATAGAGCTGACAGCCGAGAAAAATCTCGAGGACGTTATCGGCTCAAAAATGAAATCCGGCGACTGGCCCGATTACGTTCACCTTGCCACGGGACGCGAGGCAGGTCTCACAGAGACCCTTATCAAGGAAGAGGCGCTGGAGCCTCTGGACGGCGTTCTTGAAATGGAGATCCCCGGCGAGGACACCACCGTTGAAGAGAAGCTGACCGAGGGCTTTACGGACACCCTTGCAACAAATCCTTATTCTGACGAAAAGACCTATCTTGCACCTATGTTCTATTCCCCCTGCGGACTTTTTTATAACGCGGGGCTTTTTGAAAAGCGCGGCTGGGAGGTGCCCGAAACCTGGGACGAGATGTGGGAGCTGGGAGACCGTGCAAAAAAAGAGGGCATCTATCTTTTCACCTATCCCACTGCAGGATATTTCGACTCCTTTATGTTTGCCCTTCTTGCAGAGGCAGGAGGCAGCGATTTCTTTGACCGCTGTATGTCCTATGAAAAGGGCATCTGGGATACGGAGGAGGCAAAGGTTGCCTTCGGTATAATGGAAAAGCTCTCCACCTACGTTGAGCCCACCACCGTGGCAAACGCAAACAGTGATAATTTTCTGAAGAATCAGCAGCTTATCCTTGACAACAAGGCGTTGTTTATGCCCAACGGCACCTGGGTGGTGGGCGAGATGGCTGACGCTCCCAGAGCAGACGGTTTCAAATGGGGATTCTGCGCCCTGCCCGCCATAGATGAGGACGGTGATCGCTATTCCTTCACCTTCTTTGAGCAGGGATGGATCCCGAAGGAGGCAGAAAATAAGGAAGCGGCAAAGGAATTCCTCGCATATCTTTATTCCGACGAGGCGGCAAAGATCTTTGCCGATTCAGGAGCCGTTCAGCCAATCAAGAACGCCTCCGATCTCGTTTCCGGCGACAACAAGCTTTTCTATTCTGTATACGATTCGGGAGCCATAGCAGTTATGGGCGGATTTCGCGCAACTGAGGCAGTTGAGGGTGTGAGCATTACGGAAACGCTGTTTTCCACCTTCAACAGCGTGGTCCTGGGCGACAAGACTGTGGATGAGTGGCGCCGCGCCGTAGCCGCTGACAGCGAAAAGCTGCGAAAAGCGATAAAATGAAATCAGGAAAAAGAAAAAAAGGCACCGCCGCATTTATTGCGGCCTGCCTTTTTCCGTCCCTCATTCTTCTTTCGCTTTTCGTTATCTACCCAACCCTTTCGATTTTTCGGGTTTCACTTTACAAATGGGGCGGATACTCCGCAGAAAAGATATTCACGGGGTTTGAAAACTACAAAATCCTTTTTCGGGACGGGCGATTTTTCGATTCGCTCAGAAATTCGTTTTTGCTGATAATCGTAGTTACCGCCGTGACTCTCGTGCTTTCTCTGTTTACGGCTGAGGTACTGTCACGGGAAAAGCTTTTCGGTAAGACGTTTTTCAGAATAGTTTTTTATATACCGAATATTTTGTCCACAGTAGTTATTGCCGCCGTGTTTTCAGCAATATACGACCCCTCAAGGGGTCTTCTCAACAGCGTTATTTCTCTCTTTTCCCCGGGGACCCGGATACTGTGGCTTGGAGACCGCTCTCTTGTTATCTATTCCGTGGCAATCGCCATGATTTGGCAGGCTGTGGGGTATTATATGGTCATGTATATGTCCTCAATGGCACAGATCCCCGAAAGCCTTTACGAGGCGGCATCCCTCGAAGGAGCAGGACGGCTTCGCAGCTTTTTCTCCGTTACCCTGCCCGGCATAGCACCGACTCTGAGAACGACTCTTACCTTTTTTATTATCAGCAATATCAACATCAGCTTTCTTCTCGTGCGGGCAATGACCGGCGGCGGCCCCGACGGAGGTAGCGAGGTGCTTCTGAGCTATATGTACAAACAGGCGTACACAAATTCGTCATACGGTTACGGAATGGCGATCGGAACGGTGGTATTCCTGTTCTCCTTCGCCCTTGCCGCCGCAGTAAACCTCGCCACCCGCACAAAGGATTAGCAATTCAAATTAGGGTTTATCTGTGAGTTAATGCAAAGAACTTTTTTGAAAAAAAGTTCTCTGCACTCTCAAAAAACTTCAACTATTGGTGTAGCTGTAGTTTACAAGGCAAAAGTTGCAGGGCAAAGCCCTGCGGCGCTTACAGCGCCGGCCAACGCGGGAATTACCCGAAAATGAGCTTGTTCATTTTCGGGTATTTCCCGTATAGCGTTGGCTTTTGCCTTTTCGCTATCTTTGTCTTTTTTGAGGTTTCTTTGCTACTTTCTTTTTCTAAAGAAAGTAGGTCCCCCCTATAAACCCGAAGTTGAAGGTTTTGTGTAACCATCACCTCCACGACAAGCATGGACTTACATAATCCTTTTTGGAGGGTATTTTATGAAAAAAAGGTGCTCAAGTGATAATCTATACCGTCTGTTTATTTATACCGTACTGATCATTATGGCGGTATCCGTTCTCGTTCCGGTGATATGGGTAATGACTGCATCCGTCAAGGAGGACGGGGATTTTTACGGCGACCCCTGGAGGTTTCCCTCCTCTCTTGACCTTGAAAACTTCGCAGAGGCTTGGGAAAGCGCCCATATGGGCAGCTATTTTCTCAATTCCGTCACCGTGACCGCCCTATCTCTCCTTATTCTCCTCGTCACCGCAATCCCCGCGGCATACGCCCTTTCACGATTTTCCTTCAGGGGTCGCGGCTTTATCCGCACCCTTTTTATGGCGGGGCTTTTTATCAACGTCAGTTATCTTGTCGTTCCTGTTTTTCTTATGCTGGTTGACGTTAACTCCCTTATCGGTGCCCCCGTTCTTCTGAACAACCATATAGTTCTTTCCATCATCTACGCCGCCACAGCCCTCCCCTTTACGGTCTATCTTTTATCCGGATATTTCGCCTCCCTTCCCAGGGAATACGAGGAATCCGCCTATGTTGACGGCGCATCTCACCCAAGGACGATGCTTTTCGTAATGGCACCAATGGCCCGTCCTGCCATCATCACGGTGATACTATTCAACTTTCTCTCATTCTGGAACGAGTATATCATTGCCATCACCCTGATGACCGACGATGCTGCAAAAACCCTCCCCGTAGGACTTATGAATCTTATGAAGGCTCAGAATGCCGCCGCCCAGTACGGCAGGATGTACGCAGGTCTCGTTATCGTTATGCTACCAACCCTTTTCCTGTACATCCTCGTTCAGAAAAAGCTCACCGAGGGCCTGTCCATCGGCGGCGTGAAGGGGTAAAACATTGCCTAAACCATTATTTACTTCCACCCTTCAAATTCGGGTTTATCGAGGAAGGTTTACCTACTTTCTTTAGAAAAAGAAAGTAGCAAAGAAACCTCAAAAAAGACAAAGATATCTAAAAGGCAAAAGCCAACGCATTATGGGAATAAACCCGAATTTAAAAAATGGTTCACGTGCAGATGAACGGACGACCAATGGTCGCCCGACGACAATGTTAGTCCGTAAACTGTTCGATAAACCTGAATTTATACCCATCCCTTTTTCAAAGTTTTTTGGAGTGCAGAACCTTTTTTTCAAAAAAGGTTTTGCGTCCCCGTTCTCCCCTATAAACCCGAATTTGGATGCAAAAAAGATCCGCCGAGGCGGATCTTTTTTGCATCAAAGCTTCTGCTGCTTTTGCCATACGCTCATTACAAGCTTATGGGGCAAAAGCTTTACTGCAAGGACCTGTGCCTTTGCCTTGAAGCCCGGTATGCAATAGTCCTTATTCTTCTTTTTCATTGCCTTCCAGGTATAGTCTGCTATATACTGCGGCTCGTACATCGCAACGTATTTTTTGACAACTGCCTTTTTATCCTTATCAACGGCTCTGTCAAAGAACGCAGTCTTTGTCCAGAAGGGACAGACTGCAAAAACCCGTATTCCGCGTTTACCCACTTCTCTTCCCAGCGCTCTCGAGAAGCTGAGCACGTACGCCTTGGAGGCGCCGTACACTCCGATATAGGGGATAGGCTGGAACGCCGCCACCGACGCCACGTTCAGTATCTCGCTTTTCTCCTTCATATAGGGGAGTGCGATATAAGTGAGGGCGGTCAGCGCGCGGCAGTTAAGGTCGATCATTCCCATATTTTCTTCATAGGACAGTTTTTCAAAAGCATCAAACTTACCGTAGCCTGCGCAGTTTACGAGAAGCTTTACAACAGGCTTCTCCTTTCTCAGCAGATTCTCAATATATCGATACGACTCCTCCTTGCCAAGGTCCGCAGAGATAACAAGCAAGGGACAGCCGACAGAGCTGCGAAGGCTCTCAAGCTTTTCTATATTTCTCGCTATGACCCATACCTCGTCATAGGATCCGTGCTGACAGCAGGTTTCGGCAAAGCATCTTCCGATACCGCCCGATGCACCGGTTATTATTGCAATATTTTTCACGTTTTTTCTTCCTTATATAAAGAATCTTCTTTCCATCGTTTCTCTTGCGGGGCGGCAGATCCCCAGAAATATGAGGAGACCGCCGAGAATCACAAAGGTAACGAGGGGATAAAGTGACCAGCCAATGAACTTCACTACGCTGAAGGCTGCCGTCATAAGAAATTCGCATAGAAGCATAAGTCCGCCAAGGCCGATAAATGCTCCACCGAAAATGTAAAATCTTCCCTTTGGCACGTATCTCATAAGTGTAACGACGCAGGTTACGATAGCGCAAAGCAGCGCAGCAACGGGAAGAGCAAAGGACAAGAACCATTCCCCGGGGGTAACAAGATCGATATAAAGCAGATAAAGAATGCCTGCTCCAAAGCCGCAGGGCACGAATATTACGGGGTTCGGTGCTCTGAACCACAGTGGCAGAGCGAACACCGTATATCCGAGAACAAGGGCGCCTATAACGAAGCCCGACCAGGTGACGGCGCGGTTAAACTGCACGTCGCAAAGAACGACGATGCTGAGGGCAAGAAGGAACGCCGCCGTCAGGAGTATCTGCCCAAGCTTTGAGCCTCTGTTCTTTTTCGGCACCTTATCCGAGGGATAAAGCTCATCCTTTTCCTTATCCTTATATTCGGGATGAACCACCTCAGTTTTACACAAGGGACAGCACTTTTCGCCGTCACATAGCTCAACTCCGCATTTTATACAGTACATAATGACCTCTTTCCTTTACTGTTGATTGCTCTCTGCCCTTACCTTTATTCCCATGGACTGAATTATCCTTGAGAAGCGGTATTCAAGCTCTGATTCCTTGATATTCCTTATAAAGTTAACGTATAGCGTATCTCCGAAGGAAAGAACGCCGCAGTTATAGGGGGCAGTTGCCTGAACGCCCAGAATGAAATCCATTCTTTCAATATAAGGCACCATTTCATCCGGAAGCTTAACCGCGCCCAGATTTGACAGGGTCAGGCAGGATTTGCATTCGCCCACGGAATCAAATATCGCCTTCATTACGAAATTCTTCACGAACAGGGGCATTACTCTCACTATGGGTATCTGTTCGCTTCGCACGTTGGTTGCGATCTTCATGCTCATCTGCTTCGGAGTTATCTCTGCGCCCATACAGTTCTTTATTACAGCGCAGATCTCCTCGAAGCTGTAATCTCCAAGGGCAGGAAGTATCTCGGGAGTGGTATACATAGCAAAGTTTCTGAGTGAGCGGCTCTCAAAAAGATTGCGAAGATTAACGGGGATAAGCACCTTTACAGGCTTTCTGTGTTTTTGGCGGGGCTCCTTTTTGTTCTGCATATCCTGAAGCGCCATCATCATAACAGCGCAAAGGAAGTTCGTTACGCTTACGCCGTATTCCTTTGATTTTGCAATAACGTCCTTAACGGGCATACTGAGGCAGGTGACGTCAAGAAATCCGTCATTTTCCGGAGTTCCCGTCATATGCCACGCAGTTCTCTCGCTTCTTGATGCGGCAACGTTACCCGCATATTTTGTAAAGCTGTCCTCAAGCTCAGCCTCCGAGGGCTCCTCAAGCCTGCCGAGAACCCCGTTTTCGGCAGGAATATTTTCGCCGTATTTCTGCTGGATATACTCTGCAACAAGACTTTTCAGGAATACGAGTGCTCCGTTTCCGTCTGTAAGAGAGTGAAAAATCTCAACGGCGATTCTGTTTTTATAATGAATGACGCGCACAGCGCATCTTCTCGTTTCCTCCTTTGACATCCTTGTGAGCGGATAGCTGCTCTCATCCATAATGGCAGGCGCTTCGGAAAGCTGCTCAAGGTAATACCAGAACATTCCGCGGCGGAGCCTTACGGCAATGGAGGGGAAACGGCGCGCAGTTACGTCAAGGGCGCTGCGAAGGACCTCGCGGTCCACCTCCTCCCTGAGGGTGCAGGAAAGGCGGAACACGTTTGACCAATGCTGACGGCGTGCCGCAGGGTATATCTTTGCAGCGTTATCAAGCTTCAGCCAGCGAAGCTTATTTTCCTTGGCCATTACTCTGTTTAGAAATCTGTTTATCAGCTGTAGATCTCCCTTATCCTCGGAAAGACCGTAAAGAAGATATGCGTGCCAGCGGTCACGGGTCACAATAAGACGGCTTTTCGAGCCAGCCCTTTGCAGACACTCATTAAGCTTTTTGGAATCGCTGAGCATTATCTCATCCTCGCCTGCAAAAATAAGGGAGGGTGGCATTCCGTAAAGATCGGCAAAAACGGGGGAAACGAGAGGATCCTTTCTGTCCTTCGTATAGGAATCGGCAAAAAAGCTGAGCATTTCCTCAGTCATTGAGGGATCCTTTTCACGGTTTTCCCTATAGGAATCTCCGGAAGCCGTCATATCCACCCAGGGTGACAGGGCGATTATGCCGCAAGGAAGAGGTAGTCCCTCCTCTCTGAGCCTCAGGCAAAGTGAATAGCAAAGACCGCCGCCGGCGCTTTCGCCGCAGAGGGTGATGTGCTCGGGGCCGTAGCCCTTTGATAATATATATTTATATGCTGTAACTGAATCCTCAAGGGCTGCAGGAAAAGGAGCTTCAGGTGCAAGACGGTATGCCGCGCAAAGAACACGGGTTCCGTTGGTGGCCGCCAGCATCGAGCCGAAGCCCAGCGCATATTCCAGACCTCCGCAGGTGAATCCGCCGCCGTGGAGATAGAGGATAACGCCCTCGCGGCGCACGTCCTTCGGGATGACCCAGGATGCTTCAAAGTCTTCAAAGGTATGCTTTTTCTGCACGACCTGGCTTCGGTATTTTGATTCCATCTGCTCACCGATAAAGTTCTGAGCCTTGCGGATGGTTTTCAGCGACAGATTTTTTACAAAGGGCTTGACAAGGGCAAGCTGCTTTTTCATGGTTTTTGCATTCAACCCGACGGCACCTCCTTTCATCTGATCTATTTTATCATATTATTAAAAGAAATACAACATCAAAGATATTAATAACCCGATCTCACGTCCCATCAGTTACACACTTGTCTGACCGGTATAAAGGAATACAAGAAACTCACATTTAATCCGCACGAGGCTTCCCCGCAAAAATTTCTTTCCGTTCACCCGGAAAACATTTGGCAGTAACACTTCTTTGCCCCCTCTAATTCGGGTTTGTCGGTGGGGACGGGTGACGCAAAGGACTTTTTTGAAAAAAAGTCCTCTGCACTCTCAAAAAACTTTGAAAAGGGATGGGTATAAATTCGGGTTTGTCGAATTGTTTGAAATACGGCAAACTCCCCCTCCGCGTCATCCTGAGCGGAAGAAATATCCCGGTGGGATATTTCTGTAGTCGAACCACCCCTTAGGGTGGCGCTCTCTTTAGAGAGCGGGATCTGCGGAAAGAATATACTCTATCGTTAACCTTTTCGTAGATCCCGCCCCTATGGGGCGCCCTCCCTATGGTCGGGTTCGACTCCGCAAACAATTCACCGGATTGTTTGCTACGCTCAGGATGACGCACGAAGGTGGCGTTCTCCGCTAATCTATCACACCGATAAACCCGAATTTGAAGGTTTTGTTCGTGTGATGATGTCCGGCGGGCAAAAGGGTTCCCTGAAAATGAGCTTGCGAATTTTTAGGGGTCCCGTCAAGGGTCTGCCCGCCCTACGGGGTAGCGGCAACATTTCGACAAACCCGAATTTGAAGACCGGTTCGAGTGCAGATATTAAGGACCGTCGAGGACGCCGGTCCCTTGTATAATAAAGTAAGGCAAAAAAATGTTATAATAGAGGAAACATTGTGGATCGGTACGGTCCCTTCCGAAACAGAAATGTTATCGGTTTTTGTAGGCTAC